>JAOUKM010000047.1 GCA_029882535.1 Candidatus Bathyarchaeota archaeon | reverse complement strand
TCATAAACGCAGCACTATGGATACGATCAGGCAAGTTCAAGATGGTTCTCGTCTCTGGATGGGAAAAAATGAACGAGCTTCACATCCAGAAAATAAACGAAGCCATAGCAATCGCCGGAGACACCGATTGGGACTTCGTATCAGGTTTCACTTACAATGCGTTCTATGCAACACTAGAAGCTCGACGAATGCACGTCTTTGGAGACACCGAAGAAGACTTGGCTGAAGTAGCGGTTTTGAACCACAACAATGCGCTTGACAATCCCTATTCGCAGTGGTTAGCCCGACATGGTTCCAGCAAAATCTCTGTCGAAGACGTTTACAAATCCAGATTGATCTCCTACCCATATAGGCTTCTCGAGTGTGCCATGACCAGTGAAGGTGCTTCCTCACTTCTTTTGGCAGACGAAGAAACAGCTAGGAAGCTCACAGACACGCCGATATGGATAACTGGTGTAGGCTTTGGAACGGATACAATGAGACCCGGAGACCGCCCAGACAACCCAGCATGGAAAGGACTATTTCCCGAAGAAGAAAACACTTGGCCAGACAACATACCCCGTCCAATGTCGCCCTATCCAGACTTGGTCAACTTCGGCTCATTCAAAGTAGCCGCAAGAATGGCATACAAAGACGCTGGAATAAAAGACCCACGACGCGAGATTGACTTCGTCGAAATATTCGACCCTTACGCCGGCGTCGTGATAGCTGGACTTGAAGACATGGATTTCTGTAAGAGAGGCGAAGGAAAGACGATGATCAGAGAAGGCGTGATTGAACCTCACGGAGAACTCCCCTGTCAACTAAGCGGAGCCTTAACAGCTCAAGGACACGCAGTTGGAGCTACGTCAATCGCCCAAGTAGTAGACGTTTACTGGCAACTAAGCCAACAAATCGGCAAGAAATGGGGCGCACCAGGAAGACAATTGAGTAACCCGAAAAGAGGACTGATACAAGGACACGGCGGCACAGGATGCCAAGCAGGAGTCACAATTTTGGAGGTGTAATGACATGCCAAAACAACCTGAACCAGAAAAAATCGTAAAAGAAGTAGAATATGACAAAAAGTGGTGGGACGAATGGGTTCGCAAAGGCGGCTGGAGACCCGAAGGCTACAAAATAATCGAATTGGAAGATGGGCCAAGCCTCAACGAACTAACTCCTCAAAAATTCATGATCGCGCATAGACCCCACGCTAACATGTTCCATCACAGCTACGGCAAAGTCTCAAAATTCTTCGAAGGACTGCTAGAAGGAAGACTGTTGGGAACCAAATGCCCAAAATGTGGACTCACCTATTGTCCACCGAGAGCGCACTGCTTCAACCCTAAATGCAGACTACAAGAAACAGAATGGATCGAACTTCCAAAAAGAGGCACAGTACATTCTTACACAATCATGGCAATCGCATGGCCCGCACTGGCACACATGCAACCCCTTGTCGGGGCGATGGTGAGAATTGAAGGAACAAACACATGCTTGCCCATGCTAATGAAAGACATCGACCCCGAAAAAGTAAACATCGATCTCAAAGTAAACATTCACATAGCCGAGAAACCGAAAGGCGACCTGCTAGACGTCTACGGAACCCCCGCAGAAGAACCCAGAGGCCCAAAAAGAACCGAAGAAGAACTAAAACGTTTCAGAGCAGACATGGAACTCACAAGAGAATGGGTCCGAAGAAAATTCGGCTCCAAGTAACCCAAAACAGCCTCACCACAAACCACACTCCCCCTTTTAACCAACCCAAAAAAAGCCAACCCTATTAGGAACTAAATAGAACGGTCCATCTTCTGCGCCGAGAACACAAACAAACCCTCACCCAAACCCAGCCAAACCAAACGACTTCCTAAGCACACCCACATTGACCTCACCAACCTGAAAAACACTACCTGTCACAATGTTGTTTACAATAAACATTGCTGGTGCAAAAAGACTTGAATCAATTTGATAGAAGTCATAGTTAGCTTCTCTAAAGATTTCCCTAAAAGGCTTGCCATAATGCTTAGATGCCGAAGAAGGAGCTTTTTCCAAGAGAGCTTTTAGTTCATCGTCATCCTTGTGCTTTAAGGCGTAATAGGCAACTCCGCCGTAAAGAATTGCGTCGTTCGTTTTTCCCATAGCTTCTGCTAATTTTGGGTGAACAGGAGCAATGGGTGCACATCCCCACGCATACTTGATAGATAATGGGGCAACTCCCAACTTAGACAGCTTATGTACGCCTGTTTCCACAATTCTCCCCGAAACCTGCGTCGAACCTGCCACGCTTGTTGTGGAAACCAGAATAATGTATAGCTTGTTAGGCGAAACTTTGCATTCAAAAGAAAGCTCTTCAAGAAGGACCCTTGGCGGTTCTTTAGAGGCTTCCAGAACCATCACCGCAACACCTGATTTATCCTCATATTTTATCTTGTCATAGATGTCGCGAGGCTTCAAAGCTAATGCACGAGCAGGACCAGACCCAATTGCAAAGAAACTGCCTTTTTTTATTTGCCACCCTGCAAATTGAGAACCTAACGTGGCTACGGCGGGCTGATCGGTATGGACGAATATTGATGGAAGTTCGGAATTGCCATAGCGTTTTGGAAATATTCGTGCTTTGGCAAGGCCGCCCATGCAAATTTCTGTGATCATTCTGCCCGCGTTGAAACCTCCTTTTGCATGTATTCCAGCGTCAATTAATGTTGTACCTAATTTGGTTTTTTTAACTGAGACAAGGTATTCTTCAGATGCCGTGCACAACTTCTGCACTAATTCATAGGCTTTTTGGTTTACGCTCAGCACGTGTGGGTAATTCCTTTTGAATTAAATATAAATTGAACGGAGTGTTCTATCAGAGTAGTTCTTCGTAGCCTTTCAGATGTTCGTTCTTGTTTTTTGACACGTAGAGTTTTCCGTTTCCATGCTCAGCAAGGTCGCCGATAAACAGGTAAAAAGGTTCTTTGATTTCTTCTCCCTCTGCCTTTGCTTTGCTTTTTATGTTGTCAATTGTGAATGTGGGTAAAATAGATGCGACGTGGTTACATAAGATTATTTTTCCGCCTTTCATAAATGCTCCTGCTCTTTCTTTCGTGTTTCCTTTGACAATTATAGTTCCGTTTCTCATGCGGATGCCCACAAACTGGTCTATGTCACCGTAGACTTTAATGAAACCTTTCCTCATGTAGCAGCCAACTTCAGCTCCAGCGTTCCCATGTATAATTATGGTTCCGCCTTGCATACCTTTTGTGCTTCCTCTATAGGCCGCGCCAATATAGTCGCCTGCATTTTTTCTCACTTCGATCACCCCACCCTTCATTGCAGAACCAACCCAAGAGCCAGCATTGCCTTCTACCGTGATTTTTCCGCCTTTCATCTCTTCGCCAAGATGCATTCCAACATCGCCTTGAATCCTTACTTCGCCCTCAGTCATACCTGCACATATTCTTTGAGCTTTGGAGAGATTTCCAACAAGATGGATTGTTACTTCGCTGGGCGTTTTTCTGCAATTTCCTTCTACCTCAAAAACATCTCCTAGTGAGCGTTTGCGGTTTCCCTCCCAAAACTGAAGTTCCGCAATTTTACTTAGTGACTTTCCGGCAAAAACGTTTGGAGAAATACATTCTGCATTAATCGGTACTCTTAACTCCTTTTTTAGATGCAACATTACAGCCATTTTTTACACCTTTGCTTGTACTGAGATTGGGGTTGCGGCTGCCAGGTGATGCTCAGGCACAGAATAGTTTTCATATTTAATTGTATAGTACTCCTCGAAGACTTTCTGAAGCTCGGGTTCAATCTCAATAAGGCTCGGAGAAGCCTTTACATTAACCCAGTATGTTTTCCCACTAACAGATTTTACAACTTCACCGTTTTTCACTACAACTTCCCCGTCTTTTATGGTGTAGACAGCGTTCTTGAAGGCACGTCTAATAGCCATTGGATGCTTTGCTAAATTCATTTTGTCTGGATCCAAATCGTAGATGGCTACGTCTGCGTCTGCCCCAATCCCTAAGTGTCCCTTGTTTTTTAAACCTAAAGCCTTAGCTTGTCCAGCTCTAGTAGCTATTGCAATTTCGTAGAGTGTGTATTCTCTATCTATTGCAGGGAGCAGGGCTTTACGTCTTGCTCTTTTACTTATTTTCTTCATAACTGTATCTCTGGCTTTTCGGCTCATGAGCCATGCGATAATCTTTGGATATGCCGTAAAGGGACCGGCGTTGGGGTGATCTGTTGTTAGGAATATTTTCCATGGATCTTTTATTTGAAGGGTGAGTTCTAACCCTATTGTCCACTGAATTGCGTGGACGTAACTTTTTCGTTTGTAACTGAACGGCACTATTCCTGAGCTGGTTTCAACCTCTACGTCGTTGTTTACCCACTTGTTGCCAGTGAGCCGATAAAGGATAAATTGGAATGGGCCGTCTGCAGTCATCGTCGTCGTGTTTGTAAAAATGATTTGCCCCATGTCTAGGGTAACGTGGCTGTGAGAATTTACGTATTTGGCAATTTCCTCTGAAGCAGATTTGAGAGTGCGCCAATCTTTGCCTGCAAAGGCACTAAACTGGCAATGGGTTAAGTGAATGGTTGGTTTTCCATCTGTCGCTAAGTCTTCAACACATTCCATAGTTTCTAAGGCTGTGAGATAGTTGCCAGGTTTTCCCAGATTATTTGTGTGTACATGTATTGTGTGGGGCAGGTTGAGGAGCTTATTTACTTTGCACAAGCCGCGAACGATTTCGCGTGGAGTTATGTCGAAGTTTGGTACAGGGTCATCAATGTTGCGGACATTTCTACCAAAGCCCCACGCCTCTAATCCTCCAGGGTTAACAATTTTGATGGCGTATCCTTTGGTTGCATTCACCATCCAAGCTACATAAGCGGCGCATTCCTCATACTCTTTTGCCCTCAAATATTCCAACACAAACCAGTTGCTGCCTAAAAGAGGATACGACCCTTTGTCTATCATTGGTGTGTCATTCAGTTCCTCATGTGTATGTTTAGCTTTTAGTGGAGGCATCGCTGGATCCATTACGGTAGTCCAGCCCATTCTCGAGTAACGATAGCCTGTTGTGAAGGTTGAGGGAATAGAATAGCCAACTCCTGAACGTGTTAGAGCAGTTTTAGATTCCACATCTTTATAATGGTCCTCCGGCCGTAACAATCGGCCTGTGTTTACTTTGGCGCCTGCAATGTGTGAGTGCATATCTACACCGCCTGGCATCACGACCATTCCAGACGCATCGATTACTTTAGCATTTTCTAATCTCTCTACAATCTTGCCGCCATAAACAGCAATGTCCATTTTTTCTCCGTCAATGTTGTTTAACGGGTCGTAGACAAAGCCACCCTTGATCAAGAGTCCTTTCATTCTACGCTTTTTCCCTTTACCGCTTTATGCGTCTAATTTGACGCAAGATTCTTCGCAAAATCTCTTCGTCGGACAAACATGTTCTTGGGGGTTCTACCAATTTTTTCAAAGGTAACGGAACGCGGTCCATGCGGTATGCTGTTCCCTCAGCCTCAACTCCCACAAAAGTGGATGGAAACACGACGTCTGCCATCATGGTTGTTGGAGAAATCACAGGGTCAATGGCAATTAGGGGATTTTTCACCAAATTCCGAGCTGCTTCTCTTGGAAAATTGGAAACCGGATCGGATGCAACAATCAAACCTGCATCAGCTTCATCGCGGCATAGTATGTCTACAACAGACGTCTCACCTGGATTGTAACGTGGATAACCTTGTGAAAAATCTACGGCAAAGGGATAACCTGTCTGCCAAGTGGAAACAACGTTTGCACCAGCGACATTGAAATGTCCTCGCATCGGCATGATGACGAACTTTGTGCGGTAATTTAAGTCTCGTGTCAAAGCAATTGCAGCATCAATGTTCTGCAGTTTTCCAGAACTCATAGTTAACCCCACTCCGAAGAACAAGACGCCAAAATCGCATCCAACCATTGCATCCGCTACGTCTTCGAGCAGTTCAACGGACACGCCGGCAACCTCATCGACTTCAAGTTCTTCATCTTTCACCAGCAAGCGGAGAGCTTGAAGGAGTTCAAAATCTTTGTTAGGTTCGACTTGAACGAAGAAATCGGCAAGTTCTGCGGAACGAGTTTCTCGGACATCTACAACAATTAGCTTTCGCTTTTGTGTCTCGAATTTTGGTGGCAGTTTTTGCCCCACGATAGCCGGCAACGAAACTTCCTCCATCAACACCAACTCTGAAGCTCTGTTGAGTCTTTTCTTGCCTAGTATGCCTCGTAGACGTGTAACATAATGCTCCCATTCACTTTTTTGGAAGCGCCCATCTGAAAAGGCTGTGTAACGTTCCATGTGGCGTGGGTGGGCGCTGTAGGGGTCGCTTGCCCAATAAATGATTAGGTCGGCGCGGTGGCGTATTTGGCCTAAGGTGCATGTTGGTATGCCGACGTCTTGGATGCCGAGTATTGAGGGACCGTGGCAAACGGTGGAAGTGTTGTCTATGACCCCCCCAACTTCTTCGGCTAATTCTACCCCTACCCGAATTGCTTCGCAGCTTGTGCAGCTCCAACCGTAGAGGACTGGGTAAGATGCATCGACGAGGATTTGAGCGCTTTTCTTCACCGCCTCGTCAAAAGAGACTTCGGTCAATTCTCCCTCTTTTCTCACGAGGGGTTCTAGGTTTCGATGCTTAGGGCTGGAAAAGTTTATGAATTTTGCTTCGCTAATTGCACATGCGTTTTTGATGTCTGTTATTACGTTTTTCTCCACTGTTACTTCGAGGTCGTCGCAGAGGGTTCCACAGACTGGACAAGTCACGCTTTTAATAACTGGCATTGTTATTCTTTCCTGAAGGTTTGTTTCAGAAGTTGCGGTATGCTTGGAACTTTCTCTGTTGGGGCAGGTTGTATTTCCGCTGGGATTCCTTTGAAAGACGGCATGCCTGTTCCGTGTGTTCGAGGGTCGACTATTATGTTTGCCCAAAGTCCGTAGGGCATGTAAGCAATTTTTGGATGAGGCGCTCTTTTAGACTCTTTTACTTTCACAATCACTGATCCGTGTTTTGTTGATACTCTTATGTTAGAATTCTCTTTGACAGTTAGTTCTTTTAAGTCATGAAGATCTATTTCACAGATGGCTACGTTTTCGCGATACTCATCCGAGAGTTTGCCGTGTTCTTTGCTGGTGCCTTGGTCTATTGTTCTTCCAGTTACAAGCGTGACTTCAATCTTTGACATTATTTTCCACTGTTTCTATTGTTCTCTGGTGGTTAAAATGTTGAGACGTTTCTTAAGGAGTTTTCCATTATTAAGCTGTTTATCTCATCGATGTGGGTGTTTGCTGCTTTGATTAGACTCTCTTTTGTATGCTCCTAATAGAGGCTGTGTATGGAGGTTTGTTGAGTGGGTTTGATTTTTTGGTGATTAATGTGGTTACTTGGATTTGCTTATTTTGAATATTGATTTTCGTTTCATAATGGATTTTAAGGTAGAAAGATATCGCACGTTTGAGTTAAAATGGGCAAAGTTGAAGAAGTTCGTTTGAAAGTTGCTAAGCTTCAGATGGAGGCTAAAGAACTTAAACGTCTAAGGTCGGACTGCAACCATCTCAAAAGATTTCGCAAAATGATTGTCAGAGAAAAATTCGACTAACAGTGCGATGGTTCAATGGAACAGAAATTAGAAAAGGCGTTAGAAGAAGCTCTTGACAAGTTACTTCAGGGAACTCTTGAAAATACTTACTATCGATTGATGGACAAGAAATTTCTTAATCTTGTGAAATCGAAGAGAGACTTTCTGTGCGGTGTTGTTGTAGGCGACTTACTTGAGGGTTTGGGCTTTTGCATGTATGGAGCATATAAAAGATACCCTAAAGACGAAGAGTTTAAAGAGTTATTCAAGATGATCCGAGGGAAATCAGAAGAAATACGGGAGAAGATTAAAGCAATACTTTCAAAATGATGCGATTATAATAAGAATGCTATTGATAATTGTTAATTTTGCTTGGCTACCTTGTTTATTGAGCGTGTTGAGGAAGAAAGAAATCTCGAAACAAAATCTTTGAAGCCGACGTTTCCTACTAGGGCGCCCATAAGAAAGCTTATCAGTATAATTTCGATCCAAGCTTTGGGGATAACGATGGGCAACATGAACGCCATGGCAAAGCCATAGAAGTAAAAGACTAGATAAAGAAAATAGAAAACTGTGAACAAACACTCAGGAATGAATGATATAAGCACAATGGGAACTGTGAAAGTGGAAGGTCGTGAACTCTTGCTTATTTTTAGTCCTTTGTAAAGCAGACCAGTTGTAAAGCCTGTTAGAGCCTTTCCTACAGGTATTCCAATAAGAGAAAGAAGCCCGAGACTGCCTACTGTGAAGCCAAACGAGTAC
>JAOUKM010000046.1 GCA_029882535.1 Candidatus Bathyarchaeota archaeon | reverse complement strand
CGCCAATTCTTTTTCGATAAACACGCCTGTTCTGCCTATTTTATCTCTTCGTAGAAGTGCACGCACACGGTCCAACACGGTCTCTAAAGAAATTCTTAAAAGTTTAGCTATTTCCTCCTCTCGTCCGATTATACTGCTTTCGATATGCCCTCTTTCTATCGGCTCTATTAGCATAAGTCTCTTGTCAACTCCAGCCACTCTTTTATTTTCCTCTAGCGTTGTAAGGGCGATTTCTCCGCCGAAGCGGTAAAAATCTCTTTCTACTCGACGCATTTTTACGAGAGGAAAAGAAACTCCCTTTTGTTCACCGATTTCAATGTAGCCTTTTACTGCGTAGTAAGGTGTGGCTTGTACGATCAATCGTCTGTTTATCTGAATGCCTGCTCTTTCGAGTGTTCCTTCAATTGTGAAAGAAGAGGGTGGGTTTGGTAGGAAAATGTCTACGTCGCTTTTTGCGGTAACGTCTCCCCTCGCTATGCTGCCATAAGTTATTGTGATTAGGTTTGCCTTTTCAAGAGCGTCCATTATCTTTGCTGCTTCAGAACGTAGCATCTTCAACTGTTGCCAATGCTGCCTGTCGTAGTAGATTTCCAAGCGTTCAGCATGTCTAACGGGTTTCTTAGCCATGATATTTCTAGCCTTCTACAGAAACCTATACTAAAGTGCTAATTTTTAATAAAGTAAAGCAAGGACCCGTGCAATAAAACAATGTTCTCAACATGTACCCTATGTAAACACAGAGATGCAATTTACGTGCGACCATACTCAGGCGAAAGACTATGCACCAGATGTTTCTGTCGTTCTATTGAGAATAAAGTCAGAGCAGCTATAGCCAAATACGAGATGCTCCGCTTCGACGACAGAATAGCCATCGGAGTTTCAGGCGGAAAAGATAGCATGGCGCTTCTTCACATTATGGTTAAGCTTGAAAAGTCGTTCCCTAAAGCAAAGTTAACCGCTATCACGGCTGATGAAGGAATCAAAGGTTACAGGAATGAGGCGTTAAAAATCGCGGAAAAAAGCTGCCAGAAGCTTGGTGTTGAGCATGTTACTGTTTCGTTTAAGGATTTGTTTGGATATAAACTAGACGAGTTAGTTGAGAGATTACATAAGAAGCAGACAAGTGATGGAGGCTTAACACCCTGTGCCTACTGCGGCGTCCTACGACGACGTGCTCTTAATTCTGCGGCTCGAAACTGCGGAGCAACAAAACTTGCAACCGCCCATAACCTCGACGACGAAACACAAACTATACTCTTAAACATCTTGCACGGCGACCCACTAAGAATAGCCAAAGTTAAACCCGTCTCGTCCCACACACACCCCAATTTTGTGTGCCGCATTAAGCCCTTCTGCGAAGTTCTTGAAAGAGAAACAACATTGTATGCCTATTTAAAAAAGATAGAGTTCCAAAGCATACCATGCTCCTACGCATCTGCAGCGTTAAGAAACGACGTCCGCACCATGCTGAATAGAATGGAAGAAAAACATTCAGGCATAAAGTACACGGTTTATCGCTCAGCGGAAAAACTATGGTCTCCCATAGAGAATGCAGTGAAAGCAGAAAAACTGAGAAATTGCAGAATATGTGGTGAACCAACCGTAAACGAAATATGCCAACCATGTAAAATGCTACAAAACCTAAAGTTACACAAACATTAAGCGCGAATTTAGGGTGACGGGTCACCGAGGTTCGGTGCCCAGTTTTAGTCAAGCCCACAGCTTACTCTTGTCTAGTATCCGCACCCCCTTGAGCGCTAAACGTCTAGACTTAGGTTGCTCCCTCCCGGGCCTGGCCAGATTCACCTAGCAAGTACAGAAACTGCCTCCCTACAGAGACAGCTCCGTGACCGCCAGCCCCAAGGGACGGATATTCATTGCAAGGGTAAGCGGAGCCTGACGCTCTTTGACATCTCAGCCTCGGCTGTCAGTCCGTCGTGTAGAGGATTTACGGTCAAGGCAATGCCTTTCAGAGGACCCCTAGCCCCCCACTTAAGGCCCGCCACCCAAACTTCATAGTCCTATCCAAACATTAAAACTTTGCCAAGCGTTGATACTGTTACCTTGTTTTTGTTTGTTTGGAGTTGTGGCGAGACTGCCCTATTTGGAGCATCGAACGATTCGTTAGATTTTTGGGTTTCTTCCAATGTGCTTCGCCACCTACTTAAGGCAGCAATCAAACCAACATGTAAGGACGCGTAGAAGAAACTTCTAGCTATTTTCGGGTTGAGTCTTCCAAATCTTCTTCAGTAACATCAATTTGATGTTGTTTCAATGCTTGTTGATACCAACCTTGCTCTTCTGGTTCATTAGGAGATCTGGTTTCATGAATTCTCTACGTCCATGGCTTTTATCATTTATGAGAGAGAGGAATTAGAAATTTTAGCTATCAAGTAACCTATGATGCCTACAACTGCAGAGACTACGAGAGAATAGATTTATAGTTTATAGTGCTTAGGTCGTGTGACAGATAGAGAGGAAAACACGAGTCAAATGATTCCGAGAAGAAAACTTGTAATCTTCGACGTTGAAGGAGTGCTGATGCCTAAAAACCGTTTTCTAGTCTTCGAATTAGGGCGAAATTTGAGTTTTCCGCAGTTCATTAAGCTCCTTTTCATTGGTTTTCTTTACGAAGTAGGCTTGCTCTCTCTAGAATCAGCGCTAAAGGGAATGTTTAAACTATTTCGAGGTTTCAGCGTAGAAGAACTGTTGAATGTATTCAGAAAACTACCTTTGCTCCTGCATACAGAAGCAGTTTTTGCAGAACTAAGGGAAAAAGGGTTAAAGACTGCTCTTGTGAGCTCCGGGTTTCCTCAAGTAGTTGTCGAAAATCTTGCCTCTCGCTTGAAAGCTGACTACGCCTTTGGACTCGAATTAGAAATCAAGAATAATACCTTAACAGGAAGCATCAAAGGCGACGTCATAAAGAAGAATGGCAAAGCTCTTATAATGAAAAAAATCTTAGACCGAGAGAATCTAACAAAACAGGATTGCGTGGTAGTAGCTGATGACCGCAACAACTCTCCAATTTTCTACACAGAAAGTTTAAAGATAGGCTACAATCCAGATTTTTTAATAGTTTTGAAGTCAGATCATGTCATAAGGGAAAACTTGCTAGAAATTGTATCCATTTTTGAAGGAACTCAAAAAAGACCTCGTTATTCCCTATCATACAATGAAGTGATTCGGGAAACTATACATGTTGGTGGTGGGGTCTTTGTGATTTTAGCCACTAATTACTTTGGAGCTTACATAGTTGCTTTCCTTCTATTCTTGACAACTCTGGTATACATAGCATCTGAGCTTGCCAGAATCAAAAGAAAAAACATCCCCTTATTTTCGTCAATTACTCTAAACGCAGCAACCTTCTCAGAACGGTACGAATTTGCAATGGCTCCCATATTTTTCGCTTTAGGCATTATGCTATCTCTGTTACTTTTTCCAACTCCATTAAACTATGCATCGATAGCTATAGTCTCATTTGGAGACAGCGCAGCGTCGATTTTCGGCAAATTACTCGGAAAAACTTGCATTTCTTTCAACAAAGGCAAAAACCTAGAAGGATCTCTCGTCGGATTCGCTTTCGCTTTTTTCGGCGCCGTATTTTTTCTGCATCCGCTGCATGCCTTCATCGGCGCAGTTGTAGGCATGTTTGTGGAATCCTTTCCGTTGCCGATTAATGATAATCTTTCAATACCATTGGCAGCTGGTGTGTTGTTGACTCTTCTGTGATCTCTCACCTGAAAGACGATTTATTTGGAATTAATATTCTCATTTCATAAAGGATTAGTCTACGGTTGTTGAACATAGTTTTCGACAGAGGATACTATAACAATTCATGCTGCTATGTTAGAGGATTGAAAAGTGATAGAACGCATAAAAACTGGAGTAGAAGGATTAGACGAACTCATTGATGGAGGAGTGATAAAGGGCGAGGTCATGCTGTTAGCAGGTACCACAGGTAGCGGCAAAACAATCTTCTCCACCCAATTCATCTACAACGGGGCTACGCAATATAGAGAGAAAGGAGTGTACGCAACTTTTGAGGAGGATGAAGCAAGCTTGAAAAGAAACATGGAAAAACTGGGTATGGACTTGGAAAAACTGGAACGAGAGGGCAAGATTAAAGTTATTGGATTGCAAGCGATGAAAGAGGCAGGTTTAAACGCAAATTTAGACTTCGTTCTGAAGACAGTTAGGGAAATACAGGCTGAACGATTGGTTATAGACTCTCTTACTGCTTTTCTCATTGGAACAGGCGAAAAGTTTGAGTATAGAACTCTTATGCATCTTTTTTATAAGATACTAAAAAAGATGAGTTGCACGACGATAATGACTTGCAGCGTACCAGCAGGCTCTGACACGTTGGGGCTTGGAATAGAGGAGTTTATAGCCGATTCAGTGATAGTCCTTGAAAATGTCATGGTTGATACCGAGCTTAAAACGCGTTTTTTGATTCGAAAAATGCGGGGAACAAGTCACAGCAGAAAGTATCATGATGTCATAATAGGAGAAAAGGGACTTAAGATAGTGCCATTCTCAACAATGTAGCACTTGGTAAACGGCATGATAGACTTGGCGTTTTATTTTGCAACTCTCGCTGTTCTCATTACATTAATAACTTTTATTGTACGACAGAAGGGCTCTTACTTTAAGTCAGTGCAAATACTGCTACTCATAGCGTTTTCAGGAGTCGCCTCGGTTGTCTTAACCAACGCGATTAAAAACTATTTAATAAACGAAAGCTGGATAATGCTACCATACGTCCTCTGGGGGACGTCTGCTGTATTAGTGGCTGCGTTAGCAGTGGAGCACACTGCTTTTATGCTACACAAAAGACAGCAGATGATGCAACGAAAAGGCTTTTTCTCAAGCAAGATAAACATAATTTCTCTTTTCTTTAAAGTCTTTACACTTGCGGTTTTGATCACAGCATGGATCTTCAATCCCTGGCAAGTAAGATATAGTATTCCTGATCTATGGGGGAATTTGGTTTATGGATTTGTATATGACCAATGGTTCACAGCGGTTCTTGGAGGTTTACTAATTGCTGTTATTTTGTACCCTTGTACAGTTTTTATTCTTTTAAGTCGTAAATGCAATGACAAACATGTTTCCGATGCTCTATGGTGGCTTGGAATTTGTTGGGCAGCTACTGGAGTAACATTGATGTTTTTTCATGGACTAGTAAGGAACTTGAACATAGAGTTAATGGAAATAAGTTCTCTATCTTATGTGCTCTATTATGGAATTGTTGCATACTACTTCAAGCAGACAACAACTCTAGAAGGTCTATTCAACACTACATATCCCTCTCTTCGTTTAAGAGAAGGAGAACATCTTGTCGTTTTCTACACCAACAAAGTGGACAAGTGGAAACTCTTTTCAACCTATATTCGCCAAGGCTTACGTCAAGGCGACAGAGTTGTCTATGCATATTCTAACATCGATTCTGAAATTGTCAGGTCTAGACTGAAGGAACATGGAATGGAAGTAGAAAAACATGAAAAAAAGGGTTCTCTTGTTTTGATGAGTGTCTCGCATGTTTATATACGGAATGGCGTCATCGACAAGAGCCAATTAATCAATTTTTGGAATGACTTAAAAATCGACGCGAAGAAAGGTGGGTTCAAGCATGAAAGAGACCTTTTTGATCTGGGTGACTTGAGCTTTTTAGGTGACCAAAAAGAAAAATACTTTGAATACTTGAGAGAGGCAAACACGCGATTAATGGACCCCTTCATGATTGAACTTCGAGCAGTTAACATCGAAAACTTGAGCCCTCAGCTAATTCAAGAATTCAAGTTTCTGAGCACAAAGTCAATGGACTTGCTTGAATATTCAGACAAGTTTTCAAAAAGAATTGGAGTAAACCACAAGCATGTAGTGGGCAGAAATCTATTACTAGAATTCGATCCTGCAGCGAATTATGAAGAAGCAATTCGCGATTTTGTGTTGGAAGCATCAGCGAACGCTGAAACAGTTATAATATTTACCGGTAAAGGCAGCGTAATTCACACAATTCTAAGTATACAAGAAAATGTGAAGTTTTTGCTATTGACACAGCTCGCTTCTACTCCAAAAACCGATAAACATACTGGTGAGATTTTAATACCTGCGAACAATACGTCTCTTCTTCTCGACGCCTTAAACAAAACTGTTAAAAGTCATCCTGATGGGAATTTCAACTTTGTTTTTGACAACCTGACTAGTCTCATTTTGCAAGTAGGATTTGAAAAAACATATAATTTCGTGCGCTACGCCTTAGAGATGCTAAGTTCAATAAATGCCACTGCCATATTTTTGTTTAACTCTAATGCTCATGATCAAAAAATCGTATCCAGTTTGAGAAGTTTGTTCAGCAACCAAGTAATCTTTGAAAAAGGAGGAGTAGAAATTATTAAGTTGCCTGAAACGTTAATGAAAGCTAGATAGGCGAGGGATATTGATGAAGAGAGAAATTGAGTTTGAAAAGTCGCTTGTAAAGACTATTGATGTGCAGCTTAAACAGGTTTTTGGAGAAATGGGAACTTTGGTTATCTATGATTATTTGCAGAGTGTCCTTTCGTTGCGGCAAGAAGAGATTCCGAAAAAGCTGGAGGTTTTTGCTGAAGGGTTGGATAGGTTTCTTAGTTCTGGGGCTAGAGTGGTGGAGAAAGTGATTTTGGATGGTCTTTATTCCGACTTTAGCCAAGATTTTCAGTTCAAGGAAGGTTACACATTTGTTGATTATGTGAATGCGTTGAGAACAACTGTAAAGAAGGACGACAAGTAAAGGGTTTTACGCGTTGGCATTTGGGAATTTTGTAGGTTACGTATAGACTATATAAAGTCGGGTTTTATCCGTCACAGAGTTCTTCTGAAAATTTTGTGAAAGAAAGGAGGTTTAGGAGAGGTGCGGGGGGCGGGATTTGAACCCGCGAAGGCCTTCGCCAGAGGATCTTAAGTCCTCCCCCTTGTCCTAGGGGTTTAGATGCCCATATTTAGACCTGGCTTGGGAACCCCCGCCGTTGTTTATGGATGGTGCATAGTGGTTTTTAATTTTAGCGTTGCTTGAGGATGTGAGGTATGATGTCGCGGAGGTCGTTGCTTTTGATTGTTATGTTTGCGTGTTTTTCTATATCTTTGTTGGTTGGGTTGAAGGCTATGGCGAGGGCGACTTTTTTGAAGAGGGGTATGAGGGTGGGGTCGTCGCCGACTGCTGCACATTCTTTGGGTGTGAGGTTGAATTTTTGGAGGATGGTGGGTAGGTGTTTGTCTTTGTTGTGGAAGGAAACGTTGACTTCGACTTCACCTGTTAGGATACCGTTTTTGGTTATGAGGGTGTTGACTGTGTAGCCGTTAGTGCCCATTTCTTTTTGAATTCTTTTTGCGACTTGAGTTAGACCAGCGCTTAAGAGGTATATTTTGACTTGGTTTTGTTTTAGGGTGTTGAGGGCTTGTTTGGCGCCTTTTGTGTAGGGCATTTGGTTGACGATTTGGTTGATTTTTGCTAGGGATTGGTTTTTCCAGAGGGTGGCGTCTAGTTTTGCCCATTGTTCGTAGGTGATTTGGTTTTTGAAGAATTGGTTGTGATGTTTTTTAGCTTGGCTCCATGTTCCTAGGTTTTGGTGTATGTGTTGCCAGCTGTGGGTTTGGAGGATTGTGCCGTCGATGTCGAAGATTACGAGTTTTATTGTCATTGTGGCTTGTTTTTGTGTGGTGAGGTTGAAAAGGGTTGCTGAAGACTGTGTGCGCGTCACTCTTAGACTCCCCTAGATAATATTTGGATCCAGATAGATTTGGGGCGGGAATAAGTAGATGTTTTGTTTTTTGTGTAGAAAAAGGGGGAAAAAGGGTTGATCTGTCTTGAAGTGTTCCTATTTTAGGCGGGCAGTGCAGCCGCCACAGTGCTTTTGTCTGAGCAGTGTAAACCCAGCAATGTACCAGTAGTCAAAGTCTAAATCATGAATCCATGCGATTGCCACACCTTGCGAATTACCGTACGCCCGCGGAGGGACGCATACAATTGCAAAGTCGTCTATGGGAAACACGTTCGAAGACCACAAAGGTAAGTCGCGGGCACCGCGCTTGTTGAATGGGTTGCTTATGTAAATAATCTCAAGCTCATAAGATTCTTCCTGACCAAAGTATACTTGATATCCGTACATAGCAAGCATGTATACTCCTGTTCCTGTAGCGCTTGCTTCGATTACTGCGATTTCTGGAGAAGCGCCGGTTGCGCCAGAGACATCAAAGGATCCCTCTGGACCTACGACGTACAGATCCAAGTCGCTTGTTGCCCATCTATCCCAATTTCGCTCCCAAGACAGTGTTATAATGGCAATTCCTTGGGTTTCCATTGGCATCTCAAATGCGTAATAATGCCACTCTCCTTCCTCTATAGCACCAAAGTATGTTCGGATTCTGCCTCTATAGACTTCCACTTGTGCTTCTGGTATGAAGATGACTCTATTTTC
>JAOUKM010000045.1 GCA_029882535.1 Candidatus Bathyarchaeota archaeon | reverse complement strand
ATCGGGAGCTTGAAGAGTTGGGCGTTGATCCAAAAAAACTGCTGAAAATCAAGCCGCCTTTTCCAAGAATAACCTACAAAGAAGCAATTGAAAGACTGCAAAAGAAAGGCTTCGACATAACGTGGGGTGAGGACTTGGGTTATGATGAAGAGAAGGCGTTGGCTGAAGATTTTGAAGGACCCTTCTTCGTTTATGACTATCCAAAGGAGATAAAGGCGTTTTACTGCAAAACATACCGAGACAAGCCGGAAATAGCCATGTCAGTGGACATGCTTGTTCCAAGAATAGGGGAGTTGACAACCGGCGGCGCTAGAGAAGATGATAAAGACGAGTTGATTAAGAGAATTAAGGAGTCAGGTTTGCTAGTGGAAGATTACGACTGGTATATTGACATGCGGAGATACGGTACTGTGCCCCATGTGGGATTCGGACTTGGTGTGGAACGGCTGCTGATGTGGATGCTTGACTTAGACAACATAATAGATGCTATTCCGTTCCCGCGAACTATACGTAGAAGCTACCCTTAACCCGCCAAGTGCACTCAGAATTTGGCATGTTGATTTCAACTTTCTTTTTAAGCAGCTTTTCTCCATTTTCTACTTGAGTGCTCAAATGTGAAACTCCGAGTTGGCAAAGCGAAGAAACGAGTTGTAGGTAAAAGTAATCCTTGGGTATTGGATCTTCTTGATAATCCAAGCCTCGTCAACGAACTCAACGATAATAAAGATATGTGGGCTACAAAGCAGACCAGTGCGGGTTTATGTGTAGCTTGCAAAGGTTCACGAATGTTATGCGGCAAAACTCGTTGCCCTGTCATGATTCGCGTAAACTCTTTCATGCGCACCATACCGCTAATTAAAAGCTTAGACATTGATGGAGCATCACCGCCCAGCGTCTTTGTGGGCCGAATCGGGTACCCTTATGTTTATGCAGGTCCCATGGTGCCGCCAGTTCACGAAGATACAAGCCTCTACGACCTGCCTGAATTGTGGTTCGGCAAGACGATAGACGAAATAGTTGGCTTCCGCTCCATGCTCATCCGAGGCAAACACCGAGTCCATGTACGCCGCTTTGAAGAAGCAGGCAAAATCATGGACATGACTCGCGAGTTGGCTTTAGCTTCAACAGCCACCGATGTGGAGTTAGCTCTGAAAAAACGACCACACGGCTTTCTGGTTTTGAACGACGATGTTCAACCTTTCGGGCCGTCCGCACCCATCAGAGATTTAAGAGTGGATTCGGTACGTTGGAATCACCATGTTGAGAAAGCCTATTACGACACAGATTTGAAGGCCAAGCCTGCTGTTTTAGAGCTTTATGACGAAAACGTGATGGTGACGAAGATTCAAAGAGCCTTCAGTGTCGGAGCTTTCGGCGTCAAACAGCAGAGATGTTTGGTGCCGACCCGTTGGAGCATTACGGCAGTCGACAGCATGATTTCTAAAGAGTTAATGGATAAGGTTAGGACTTTTCCCTTAATCAACGAGTATCGCCTTTACGAGTCCTCCTACTTGGAGAATCAGTTTGAAGTTTTGATGATGCCTGATGCCTGGAGCTACGAAGCTATGGAGGCTTGGTATCCCGGTACCGTTTGGAATCCAGGCGGCAGAAACATAGTGATGTATGGAGATTGGGAGAGCTACGATGGGCGAACCACCTACGCGGACATTGGAGGCTGTTACTACGCAGCTAGGCTGGCTGTTTGCGAACTTTTAACAAAGGAACGTCGCCAAGCAACTGTTGTTGTGTTACGTGAAGCGAGACCGGGCTATATTATGCCTGTGGGAGTGTGGCAAGTGAGAGAGAACGTGCGGAATGCCGTGCGGCAGCGACCATTGAAGTTTAATACTCTTGAACAAGCGTTGCAGAGGGTCTCAAGTAAATTTCGCATTCCAATACAGCAGTGGATAGACAGGAGCAGATTGATAACTAATGCTAGGATACAGAGAAAGATAACGCAATACGCCTAAACGCTTCCTTGTTTTAGTCTAGCTTTTTGCCACACTTGTAACAGAAAATAGCCCCAGCAACGTTCTTTTCTCCGCAATGGGGGCAGACAAATGGTTCTCTACTCGTTGCTTCTTTTACTTTGTCTCTTGCCGTTTTGAAGGCCTTTTCCATCTCTTTGCCAGCAATTGAGAATGCTTTCTCTATTTCTTCTCCCATCTTAGAAAATGTGTTTCTCAAATCTTCCCACGGAGTTGAGATTCCTGCCTCAACGCCCTTTTTAGTCCTCATACCGCATTTTGGGCAGAAATACGCGTTTTCAGTAAGCTCTTCACCACAGTTGGAACAAAAAACCACAACCATCACCTACATCAAAAGGGTGAAAAGGGGAATTTAAATATATATCCTTATGCGAACATTCTTTTTCAAGTTTCATCAAGACAAAGTGCTGCGCAGTGAACTCTGATTATCTTATAGATGAAGAATACCGAACATATTGGTTTAGGTTAGAAGGGATAAGGAAGGTTATAAGTGAAAGCCTAGCTCTCACTGCAGGAATGAAAATTCTGGATATCGGAACCGGCTGGGGGCTTTTTGCGATTTAAATGGCGAAGCAAATCAAAGAAGGAGAAATAGTCGGAATAGACATTGTTACTGAAGATATAAATAAAGCGAGAAAACTTGTTAAAGGCACTGGAGTTAAGGATATTATTTCAATTCTTAAGATAGACGCTGCGAAGCTTTCTTTTTCAGACAATTGTTTTGATCTTGCCACCAGCTTCCTTGGTATGAGGGATATTCACATGACCAGCGGGAAAATGGGCGTCAAAAAGGCTGTTGAAGAAATGATTAGAATAGTTAAACCAAACGGAAAATTGGTTCTATGTATCACTCCGCTTGAAGAAATGGAAACAGAAGATCAAAGAATGGCTGTGGAGATCGAAGGAAATGTCTTCGGAGCTAGATCACTGCCTAAGAAATTCTACATCGACCTATTTGGAGAAAAAAATGTTGTGTTGCTCGAAACACGAGCATATCGCACTCGCAAAAGGCTCACAGCAAATCAAGCAAAAATCGAGCTTAAAGAAGGAAGTGAAATCGCTAAGAGGATTTATGGCAGAGGAGTTCCAAAATTTAAAGAAGTGTGGGATAAATACGGAAAGAAAATTGAAAACTTTGGGTATGGTATGTATTCGAAGATCATACTGCTTATAGCAAGAAAGCTTAACGCAAACGCACAACTGTAACTATCTCAAAACTCGTTTTTGTGACTGAACATCTTTCAACTCTGGCTTAGGGTTTTTTAGTTTGTATTTTCTTTCCGCATTTTGGGCAGTATTTCACGTTCTTTTTAGCTTTTGTGCCACATCGAGGGCACACGTTCACTGGAGGAGGCTTCGCTTCTTCCTCTATCTTCGTCTTCAACGCTTTTGCATATTGCTGCTTCAAAATAGCGAAGAACGAGGTTGCACCCGAGCAAATTGTAAGAACTGCGAAGCCTGTGATAAAAAGAGCTGTGAATGATACCAGTTGGCCTAGGATAATAAGGGCTATGCCTATGATCAAACCTATAAGTGCCATCTTTCTACGGTGATTTGTCTCCGAGATTTTTTCTTGCAGTTCTTTTCCCTTTTTCTTCGTCAAGATTTACCGTTTCCTATAGCTTAAAGCAACGTTGAAAGGTTTTCAAACGTGAGCACTATGCTTGAATTGTAAGAGACTCTAAATCTCTCGGATAGTATGTAATTATTTCTGCTCCGTCTTTGGTAATTAGGATGGTGTCGGAATGCCTAAAACCACTGAACCCAGGCTCGTAAATACCTGGCTCACAACTAACAACCATTCCCGGCTTCAAGACTGCATGGTTTCCAACGTCTAACCACGGTGGCTCATGTCCTTCTAACCCTAAACCATGCCCGGTATGATGCCGCATTAGCCTTTCTAAACCAGCTTTTTTGAAAACCTTCGCCGTCGCCTTGTCTACACTGCTACATTTTGCGTTGGGTTTTAGGGTTTTAAAGGCTTCTTCTTGCGCCTTCAACATAGCTTCAAAGTATTTCTGCTGTTTCACAGTAGGTTCGCCCAAGATCATAGTACGCTCAAGCTCACAACTATAACCACCAACGTCAGCTCCAGCCCCCGTCACAAGCACGTCGCCATCTCGCATAGACCGCTTTGTAGCTATCGAATGAGGAATGGCAGACATCTCGCCAACTTGTCCACGGAAGCCTGCACTCGCTGGATGCCGTCCCCAACGTTGAGGTTCATAGTCGGGTCCAAGAGCCTTTTTCATGGTCATAGACGCCTCGTGGCTGGCGGCGATGGCCACGTCAAAATCCCATAGACCAGGCTCGGTGTACTCTTGCAAGAGCGAATGTGCTAAGTTCGCCCATTTCGCACTTTCCCGAATAAGCTCGATTTCTTCTTCAGATTTGATTAAACGCATGTTTTGGATTACGCCTTTGGCAAGAACAAACTTGGCTTTCGGCAACTTCTTAGTAATTGGAGGCCCACTGTATCCCCAAATTCCCCCGGCACCTGCCATATTGTCAGTGCCTATTCGCTTATTTGCTAGGCCCATATCTTTCAAGAATTTGGCAAAATAGTCGATGGGATGTTTCTTTCCAGGGTAATCAGGGTAAGTTTTGATGTTTTTTATCAGGCGTGTTTTTAGTGGAATGTGGTCGATTTCCAGCAATGGCCCCATAAAGGTGATTTCGCCGTCTGCGGGAATTATTAGCGCTGCTGGGCGTTCGGTGGCAATATAGGAATATCCTGTTAAGTAGAAGAAGCTGACACCGCTTGTAAGGTAAAGTGCATCTAGTTTTCTTTCGGCAAGCGTTTTTCTAACATGTTCCATTCGTCTTTTGTGCTCGCTTTCACTTATGGCCAACCTTACCATTGTCCTCTCCGCAAACACCTTTTGGTTGAGCACATAAAGACTTTACGACTATTCTGATGGCTCGAAGAAGTCAGCAAGTTTGAGTGTTTGCGATTTATGAAGAATTTCGGCGCACTTTCGCGGGTTTAAGGGTTTGAAGCTTAATCCAAGCGTGACTAGTAGCCGTTGTGTTCCTTTTGCAATGTTTGGCGCTGCAAGTATACCTCTTACCTCACGGTTGACTATGCCTTGCACAGCTTTCACATACATGGACAGCTGCAGTGCAGCGTTGCGTCCTGCGGTTTTTCGTTTAATCTCTACAACGACAAACTTATCCTCTCTATCTATGCCGTAAACATCCACGAAGCCAGGCTCAACTTTCTTCTCATAGCTAATTGGTTTGAAGCCTTCTTCTATGATTGAAGGTTTCAGCAAAATCGCCTTCTGCATGTCTTCTTCGCTTGCATGAAGCGAAAACTCGCCTGTGTCTTTCAGCTTCATCGTCGAGAGCAGGTAGATTTTGTTGAAGTATATGCGTATGGACTCTGCAGGCTTGCGACGCACAGCGGTAATCTGCAAAATACCATCTTTAACGCGAGATTGAAAGATGCATCCAGGCGGCTGCCAGTTTACAGCTTCGTAACCGCTTGGTCGGTGAACTAAGACGGAGCCATCTTCCTTTATTATGACAATACGTTCTCCAGGTTCAAGCTTGCTGCTGGCGCGACCTTTGTAGTCAACCCAGCAATTTCCAATCAAAAGTAGGATTTTACGTTGGGCAAGTGCCTCTCTTATCGAATTCTCTATATCTTCATCCATTCTTGGATTGTCCAAAATAAGGACAGGTTCTCGACTAGACACAGCATTCGCCGACAAACCTTTAGTAAAACCATTTTACATAAAACTTCTGATACATCATGACTGAGTGGAAACAAAAACGCCGACATATGTGCCATTATAATCGCACCGCTCACATCTATGATATCCGCTATACCGAAGAGCAAAACCTCAAGATTAAGATCGCTGTGGAAAGCCTAAAACTTGGGGAACAAGGTTCTATTCTCGATTTGGGCTGCGGAACTGGGCTTCTCCTTCCAAGAATACAAGAAATAGCGAAAAGCGTTGTGGGTTTAGACGTGTCTAAGGAAATGTTAAAAGAGACAGCATCTCGCATAGAACAGTCAGCGAACGTTCACCTAATCTTAGCTGACGCAGACCACACTCCTCTCCGTAACAGCTACTTTGACACAATCTTCGCTATAACACTACTACAAAACATGCCAAATCCAAGTAAGACTCTTCAAGAAGCAAAGCGCATCACAGAACCCAACGGCTCAATAATTGTTACTGGCTTGAAAAAGCATTTTACTGAACATTCTTTCGTAAGATTTTTAAAAAACGCAAAACTGAAGACTAGATTGCTAAAAGCAAACGACAATCTGAAATGTTACATTGCGATATGTAAAAACCGCAAGTAAAGTTTGTACAATAAATGCTTATCGGCATTTTGCATCTTCTCAACTGCAAAGCGCTTCTATTATTTGAGTCTAAATAATATTTAGAGAGAACTAAGCATCATGCACAAACTTTAAACATCAAAAATACAATTAATATCCAGAGGATACAATAGAAAGACTATTCTCAACACCGAATAAATTGATTTAGTGTTTTTCAGTTAGATGTTTTGGAGCAGATTAAGCAACGTCATGGCAAGTTTTTTACCCTTTTTAGTGATGCTGTACTGTTTTTTGAGAGGGTCAATAGGGGTCGCTTTTGCTAATTCTAGTTGAGTTATTTCTATCATGCGAGATCGGTATGTACCGTCACTAAGGGTGAGTTTGTGTTTGTTCATGTAGGTTTTGGCTTTTTTCCATTTTCCTTTATCTAAAGCCAGGAGGAATAGACAATCAATGGCATGGTCTTTTTCAAGCATTCTTTTGATTGATGCAGTTTCGGAGGTTGTAAGAGCTTTTGTTATCTGTTTTTCCAGTTGCTTCTCCTTTTCTTTTTCTCCCATTGTAATTTCGCCTGTTTGAATGGTTTGTTATTTGTTTATGTCTTGGTGCTTAAAAGATTTAACCTATATTACGATATATGTAATAATACTGGGGAAATATAAGTTAATTTTTGATGGTTACTTGCGTTTTCGAAAGATTTTGACATCATCCATAGTCGTGACATATTCACAGCCAACCTCTACCAGTTTGTAAGCTTCGTCTAGGTTCCAATCAACTTTTGAGATAATCTTCGTCCTTGAAGTCTATGAGTTGAGTGTTCAGAAAAAAAGGGGTTATGAAGGCGTCCAGTTCTTTCATTTATTCTTCGATTGGGCAGTATAGGTCTAGAACCAGTCCTTCTTCTGATGCGTTCGGATCGTGAGCCTTCTCTAGACCTTGATGCTTTCCATACATGTATTTGCTTGATTTAACCCATTCCACAAGCTTTTTCCAAGATTCAAGATACCCTTCCTTCTGGAAGAATTCTGACTCCAATTCTTCCTTCAACTTACATGTCGTGACTGCATAGAGTCCTCCTTCGAACTCTTTGATCTTGATGTCTCTTCCAGTCTCTACGTCTGGTTCCACACGGATCCAGAACTCGTAGCCGTACTCCTTTCGATCTGGTGAGGGATTTGGATTGTTGAAACCAAATACAGGATGTTTCTCAAGGTCTTCAAGGAGACCTTTAGGTTCAGCCCACGCGCGCATCTTTTCCCATGCATCATTTTCAGGTGTTGTACTAATCACTTGGGCACTAGCTACGCGCATCGGTTCAAGTCTCACTATTTTTACTTCAAACTCTTTCATTTTTGGTTCCTTCTTCTTGGTATGCACCTTCTGGATGTAGTCTGCATGTCTTGCTGCCTCGAGTTCTCGTCGTCTTATGGAGCTAGCATAGGTTTTAGTTACTGTCTTCACAAATTCTGTGCCATCAATGCTCAACTCATAGCGGCCTTTACCTATATGTTTCAGGATTCCTGCTTTCAAGAGTAGTCTTAGATGGTGTGCCAACGCTGTTTTTCCAAGACCTGTTACCCTCTGAAGTACACTGAACGTGTGCGATCCTTCGAGTAGAGATGCAAGTAACTGCAATCTTTTGCTGTTTGCTAGAGATCCTAAGACAAAGGCTATGTCTTCACCAGATTTACTCAGAGTGTTGCAGGCTCCGTAATCATCTGTGCTACTCATGATTAGACTTGCATCCAGTGCCATCCAATTGATAGGTCTCTATATTAAATGTTTCCATTTTGCTGAATGATAGTACTAATATCACTGAATATCGCACGTGTGATCCAGAACTAATTTATTTTAAGAAAATCACACATGAATAGTCCATTATATGGAGAAGCGTATGGTATGCCTAAGTTGAAGTTAAGGGTGGAATCTGCATTAAACAGGTATTTGACTGACGAATTGACTGATGAAGGGTTCAAAGAAGGTATTCAAGCGCTATTAATTGAATTTGAAGGAAAAAATCTGCTTCATCAAAACATAGAGCAGTTAACTTGGAGAATGGAAAAAGAGAACCCAAGTAGAAAGTACAAGTTTGAGAAGATTTGGATTTTACTTGATCAAATCAGTCCAAGAATTAGAGAGGATTTTGATCGTAGAATGAAAAAAGGTGCAAGTTGAAGAAACATTTGGGGGAAAATACAAGATACAAAAATGGGAGTTTGCGGGAAAAGATATTGGGAGATATCACCCGAGTGGGGGAGGTTCAAATCTATCCCGGCCCATTATATCATTTCTCCAGCTACACTGGAAAAAAATATTTAGTGGCCACTTGCGTTTGCGGAAAAGCATGACTTCGTCGGGTGTGGTGCAGATGTATTCGAATTCAGCTTCAACAGTCCAAGTCTTATCCGAAAAATTCCTTCCTCCTCTGTTCAATTGTCTTTGCCCCAATTTTTTTTCTGGACAAGGACAATTGAGCTACCTTTACGCATGGTTAGTCACCTTTCGCTGCGCAATCCTACTGCGCCGCTGCCATGTTTATTCCTCC
>JAOUKM010000044.1 GCA_029882535.1 Candidatus Bathyarchaeota archaeon | reverse complement strand
ACTCCATAATGTGTATATAGTTTAACATCCGACTCAGCTAATCCGTGCCAATGCATCTGCCAAGCTTTTTCGAAGTATGCATCAGCATTATGAATAATAAGAAGATCAATAATTAAGCTAGTAAAATTGCTCCACCCTACAGAGTTTTCGGGAATGGTGTTATTTCTAATTTCAATGAAGTCCTTTGGTATTATCTGTTCTAACCCTTGAAGAGTTTTAATCCCCATATTATTTATCTCACTAATGGTTTCTGCATCCCTTGTAAGTTCTGGTATAACTAGTCTCTTATCAATCAAAGGTTTGAACTTCCATTTCATATATTCCGTTAATGATGTGGAATTAATAGCCACATCTAAATCACCCAATTCTGTCTTTCTCCCGATCTCCATAGCATAAGCATCTATTGATTCGGATAGTGAATCAAATTCTTTATCTACGAGCTCCAGATTTCCAGCCAATATTGAAAATCTCCGCTTCATGCCATTTGGCAGAACTCCTCTAAACTTGTAGTTTCTATCATGTTCAAATTCCGCCCATGCATGTTGCAGTATTGTTCTGATTTGTACCTCAAAGCACATGTCTTTGAATATCTTATTTTCCGGCAGGCTCAACCTTTCTTTCCCTAAAGTTCCAATGCAATGGATAGAACGATAGCCCACTCTGTCAATGCCCAGTTCTTTACTCTTATCAATACTATGTTCGGGTTGAATCTCAAAAATACCCTTTATTATTTCATAGACTTTCTTTGCATCAGAGTCAGTATATGTAATAACTCTGATTCCAGCCATATCCATAATCTCCAAGCGAGGTTCTCTATATTTAGCTATAGTAGCCTTTTTCTGGTAACTTTCAACAGACTTGGCTCTATATACAATGCTATGATAGTTGATCTTTTCTGATTCTAATATTTCTCGAATTATAGATTCTACTCTTTTGGCTAAAGCTTTGTAGATCATTCTTTTTCCAGAATAACACTCTACAGCCTGCCGAACCTTGGGACTAATTACCATGTAAATCCGAGCTACGTTCTTTGCTTAATTTAACAATATCAAAACTATTTTGGAACTAATTTAAGGTTTCGTTCAAAAGCTTAAATAGCCATGTTCCATAGCAATTCAACTCAAAAGGAAGCCTATTTTTCTCTTAGATAATAACAATATAAATTAATTTTATATCTCTGAGTTTAACGAGTTTAATGTTAATGGGACACTTTCTCTTCAACCACTGCCTCTACATATTTTCGCCCATAACTATGAACCCCTAACGGTCTACCTGTCTTACCGCGCAACATAGACTCATATCTAGCTGTTAAATAGTCTAACGCCTCAGAGTATTGCCATGTTTTTCCGAAGTTTTGTTGAGATTTCAAATAAGAAAGGCGAGCTTTCATGTAGTCGAGTCCTGTTACAAACTCGTAGTAGTTCCAATGGATGAGTCGCCAACGCCATCTCTTAATCCACACCTCTAAGAGATTGATCTCTTGTCGTAGGTCTTCTGTTTCTATGTCGTGCTTCTCCTTCTCTTTGCGCAGTAAGTCTAGTATGAATCTGATGTCAGCGTCTTTCAAGACAACTCTCATGTCTAAACTTTTACCTCTTTGTTTAATTATTTACTTGTTTGTTTAAACTTATGTTATGTCACCTTCTTGAATTGAGGCATCATTGATCGGTGCGATCAATGATAGCTCGAATGAGGGTTCATTAGCACGGTGTGCTAATGTATCCTCATTTAGCGAGGGTTCATGCTTACGGCGTAAGCATGTATCCCTATTTTGTGTGAGAGTGTGCTTTGGGTTAACCCCAAATATTTCCATTTACATCAATTCCTCAAGCCTAGTCTCACCAGAAACAACCTTAGAAACCGTAGTCCTACGCGGCTCTGTCGCATCAAGAATATCAAGAATCTTATAGCCAATATCAATAAAACGACTAGCCGTTTCTCTGGACAGGGGAATATAACCGCTTTCTAAACGGAAATACCGTTTTTCCTTATCTACCCTGTTCACAACTTCCGGGAGAACACGACTTAAAGTAACGAACTGTAGCTCTTTATCATACTTCCAACTGTTCACAACCGCGTCAATACAAAACTCTGCCTTGTGAAACACCAGCTTTCTCTCTAAGTCAATCGTAGCAACGGCTTTATGCTTACTCGGAATAGGCCATCTGGCTAAATGGTAACTTGTGAAACCGTTATAGTTAATCTTAGGAACACCAACAACCGCGCTAACCACGACTAGAATCCCCAAACATTTAGCTCTAATGAACTACCACGAAAAGACGGAAGAGTGTCATACATTAGAGAACATTCTTCGCCTTCAACTTTGTAGAGGATCTTATGAATCCACTCATGGCTAATAGTCTTAACAATAGTAAAAGCGAGACATTCGTGGAATTGAATAGGGTGTTGAAATCTTATAGGTGGCTCAGGGATTAACCCGTAAAATTCTAGGCATATTCCAACAAAGATTCCTTCGAGATTAACATTTATCGTATCTGTCTCATTATCATACCAGCCTAATGCTCTGCTGCTGTCTCCAAAGTCGGAATTGAAAAACAACCTAACCACGAGCAACCACCTTCCCCAACCGCTTCTTAATCTCAAACGCTAAGAACTGAGTAGCAACGACATCATTATTAGCCCTAGCAAAATCAAGATCACGATTCAACTCTTCAAGCGAATACCTAGAATAGTCAACAGGTAAATACACACGCTTACGCTTCTTAACAACCTTAGTAACCTCAACGGCCTTCTCTTCCTCAACCACAAGCTTATGTCTAGGTCGCAAATTCCTCTCAATAACCAGCTTACCAATCTCAACAGTATTACTGGGGTATACCCCGCCTAGTTGCTGTCCGTTGGATGCTGCGACTAAGCCAGCAAGTAGTGTTTCGACACCGCGACAATCCGAGCCAAACCAACCCCTTAAAACGGGTTTAGCTTGGTTTAACAGCTTTTCGTCAACCCTCACCGACCACACAACACGCCGACCTTTATACACGCCAAAACCATGTGTGCGAGCTGGGTATACCCGAGTATTACTAGCGTTGAATTGGGTTTGTTTTGTTTTTGGCTTTGTCATTGGTTGCACCCTACGGGTTTAGTAAAACCCGTTGCTTACCTTAGGGAAAAGCTAATATAAAAGGGTTTACTAAACCCTAGCCAGATGATTCATGCCTTACAAGAACAAAGAGAAGCAGAAAAAGTATATGCGAGACTATCAGAGAGAGCGTAGGGCAGCCATTAAAGACCTGCAGAGAAGGGTTAACGAGTTGGAGAAACTAATTTTTGGCAAGCCGAAGCCTAAGAGAAGGAGAAAGAAGAAGTGAAGCTGCCTAAACTGTTCAACCGCAAACACATCATAAAAGCGCGAGAATTTATTGTCCCCTCAGATTATCCGTATGTCTTTGTTACCAAGAAAACAGTTTTAGAGCAAAAAAAGTTTTTGACTTGCGAGATCGCATGATTTCAGTGGATGACGAGGACTGTGTTCTCATTCACTTGAAGCGGAATGCTTTGCCTATGATTATTCAGGCTACAAGCGCGGAAATGGACTGGGCGAACTCTGAGAAAGTTGGGTTGCCACTGGGGGAGCTTTTCAAGTTTTGCTTGAAAGCTAATTTGCCTCTTGTTGAGCTTGAAGACCGCTACATCACTTTGACGAACCCGACTTTTTGGGCGCGTAAGGAAGAAGAGAAAGAAGAAGGTGAACAATAGCGTGTTTAACCCACGTTCTCTCCGCGTCCATATCGGGTTCTATATGTTTTCCGAACCTCATTCGTTCTGAGAAAATGTTGTCTTTTTCAGTGTTGAGATAAAAGCCATTATATCTTCAATTTTGATACTTGCCAGTGACAATGATAACTGAAGTATACCTCTTGTTTGTTGCAGGTTCATTTGAGGATTGACTTCCATCAAAACAAGAGCCATATCTATACTGTCTAAAATTGGCCTTGTTTGAAAGTCGAAATTCTTTCCTTGCATCTGAAAAAACGCTATTATCAATGACCTTACTTTGCTCATTCTGTCTTTAAAGGATTGCAGAACATTTCGAATCTTGGATAAATCGAATTCTACACCTTTGAGAAAGTTTTTAATGACCTCATAATCTTTCTCTAATGATTTTATTTCAGTTAGTGTCTCAAACTCTATTTCTTCTAATGCCTTACTCTCCAAAATCTCACTCTTCTGTCTCTTTGTGTTTTCTTGCTCTTTTTGCCGCTACCTTCGCTGGCATTATATAGACGTAGTTTAAGTATTCTTCCATGAATTTCAAGAGTTCCTCAGCATTATCTGGTTGAATATCTTCGAGTCCATCATCATCTGGATGTGCCCCAATGTTGCCCGTTAGTCTTATTTCATGTGCCCAATCTCTAATGTCTTTAGTAATTATTTGGTTACCATACAACTCGTCAATCTGGTCAACCAATCTGCCCTTCCTCGCTCCTCTTTCAATTACACTGCTCTGCAATGCCCTTCGGCACATAACCACACAGCCTCTATTTGCGCCTACATTAAAACACTTTATCGCCTCCGTATAATCTCGGGAAATTTCTGGTGGAACAGATTTGTCCACCATTGGGATTCTTTTGGGATATTGGTCAACGACTTCTCTTCCCTTTTCTATAAGTAGCATTAACCCACTGCAATTATCACATTGATATATGTTGAAACCATCTGCGTGTGTTCTTAAGTCAATTGTTGAATTCACATGACAGTAGGGGCATACAATTGTTTCCATAATTCTCACATTCTATGTAAACTAAATCAACTTTCACTGCCCTAATCAGTATCCATAATTAACGCTTTAAGTTTTCGTTACTCTATCTTTGTTTAGGAATATGGAAGAAGAGAAAGATCGCAGAAGCAATATCACTTCTCAACACATTTCTAATCCTACTTGTCATTATTCTATCCTATTTCTTCTACCATGAGCCTTTAAAATGTGTTGAGTGCAGTTACCCCACGCTCTTTCGAGTGCGCTAAAGTTAAAATATTTGAGAAAGCCTATTCCTTCTTTTTCATGCGCGCGCGATAGAAGAACTTTTTAGCCTATATAATGCATGCAAACTTGGGTTGCAGAAACGGCGCTAGTTAACGAAGATGAATTTCAAGCTAGAGTTATGAAAGACCACATATATCCTCGTCATATGAGTTCCCATTCTCAGATTAGGTGGTATGCAAAACTAACACATATTGGTGGGAGACGGACTGAATCTGAAATAGATTTAGTTGTGGTCGAAGGTCGTGAGAGAGTCTTTGCGTATGAATTTAAGTTTTTGAGGGGAAAAACCGCTAGTTACAACTATAAAAGGATATACCAAGGGCTTGGACAGGCGCTACTATATTTTTGGTATGGTTTCGACAGGAGTACATTATGTATTGGACGCTCTATGAATCTTGACAGAGATACACGTAAAAAAATAAATATGAAAATAAGACAGGTGTGTCCAGTGATTGATGAAATAAATAAGAGCATGCCTTACTTCGGATGGTTGGCATTTTTCGAGAGCAAAGACGGGCTTAACACTTTTCGCCGCAATTTTCCTAAAGAGAAATTCCCTATCAGAACAGATGACATGCGAAAGGATAGAGAAGCAATAATTGCGGGAAATGTGAGAACTAATGGCAAACCATTCCTTAGGAGGTATGGATTGACCCTCTCCAACATGCCCCTCAGGAATAAGCTCTAAAAACTCCTAGCGCGCGCAGATAGAAAAGAGGTGATTTAGGTTGACAAGGCGTATTTATCCCCCGATAAAATATTGTCCTCAATGTGGAGGTAAACTTGAAGTTGAAGTTCACAATGCAAAAATCTACACTAATTCAACGTTGGTGAGTTACTGCGAAAAATGTGACAGGACTTACGAAAAAGTCAATGTTACAAAAGACAATTATCAAATCATAGCTACTGCAGGCGCAATAGTGAAAGAAAAGAAGGAATAAGCTGTCAAAAACTCATAGCTTGTATCTTTGGAAATTACATAAAGAAATCAAAGATTCTTGACTCAAAAAACCGAATTCTTGCCCCAGTAAGCACGGAGTCTTGCTGGGTGCATGACAAACCTTTAGTCTTTGAAACGTGCATTTTTCAGAGAGGTGATTTTAATGATCTCTGACAAAATGATGGAAATGGCAAAACAAAATGTTGACGCCTATATTGAGATTGTAGTGAAATTTTTTAGTGATGATAGGCTTCCAGATAAAAAGTTGAAATGATGACATCTCAGAACACATGATTAGATCTGAAACTTCAAAAGCTCAAAATTGGAAATTTGATGGTTTTGTGTTGATTTACGGTCGTGAGAGAGATAAGAAAGTGGAACCCCCTATTCAAGCAGCGTATCATCATTTCAAAATTCTCAAAGATTCTGGCAAGATGTACTGTGCTATAGTCTATCCAGAACTCCTCGCAGAGCTGTTTAGAAAATATTCAATACTCCTTTAGAAATACTACGAGGTAAACATCTGAAATGTTAGAAGTATATCCCAATCTGTTTATCGGATCAGAAGGTGAATGCTTTTTTAAGGACAGAGACGATTGGGCAGTAATTCATGCCTGTAAGTCACCATGTCATCAAAAAGCAGTAGGTTACAAGGGCAACCTTTCTCCAACTCATCCGAACTATCTTACTTATGAAGTTAGAAATCATCTTTTCTTAAATATGATTGATCCTCCAGCACCTCTATTCAAACCACAATTGTTTATGGCATCACTTGATTTTATTGAAAAACACATTTCAGAACGTAAGGTTTTGATACATTGTAATTTAGGATTGTCCCGTTCACCTTCTATTGCTCTTTTATACCTAGCGAAACGAGCTAAGGTTATCAATGGAGAAAGCTATATGAAAGCTACTCAAGATTTCCGTAAGTTATTCCGTTACTATAAACCAAGAAGAGGAATAGCAGTTTATCTTGACCTTTATTGGTTAGAGTTCCAGTAAACAATATTTTCCTAGAACAACCTTCCCCAGAACCTAAAGTTCAAGTTCTTATTTCTATGTATGAACCATTAGAAGTAACTAAATGTGGGGAATGTGGTAAGATAATAGCAGAACCAAAAGAACTAATTTGAATTTCATAAATCTTATTACTCATTTCTTTAACTATTTGATTGGATGATGCGTAGGTTAGAAAAATGCAAAATGGTATCAAGGTTAAAAATTTTTTAGTTCGATAGAATGACTTTAAAGAGGTGAAAAATAACATGGATGATGTAACGATTGTGGTCATAGTCGGTCTAATCTGCCTAACAATAATAGGGTTAGTCACCATATACTACGAAAACCGTAGAAAAAAAGAACGCTAACCGTGCGAATAACTTGTTCTAATTGTGCCAATGAAGAGGGTCTCCCTTTCGAATATGAGGGCTTCATTCCAAGTCATGCAACAATATGCAAGGTTATAGAGTCAGACTCTCAACCTCTTTATGACTATATTTGTCCTAGCTTCTCTAATTGTTCAGATGATAACAACATGACTTTTCCAGAAGCTATGGCCGACTGCCACATTTCAGTAGGAACAAGACGGAATTTTCCATCTAATCTATTCAAACAATCTTTCAACTCTCTTTTCAAACTTTGTAGAAGCTTAAGCTTTTCACGCCAATTCTTAAAACTGTCATAAGCTCGTGAGATAGCAAAAGCCAGCAGAACACCGCTAAAGGGTCCAACAAATAATCCCCAATTAAGGCTCTGTTAACTCTTCGTCACATTTGTATGCCTATTAACAATCGGCACATTTGCGGAGTATAGTTTGACAAAATGGTATTGTGAAGTGTTAAGGTTCTGTCAAGTCTTAGGGTGATGTTGAAGGGTGTTAACAAACGGGTGATGGCTTTTGCGGAGTATATTAGGAAAGAAAAATATCTTACAACTCATTATTCTTAATAGAATATGAAGTTTCAATGTTCTGAATGTAATCATCACTTCGAGGTGTCATCAATTAGATTGCTATTTACCCTAAGGTTTAGAGGGAAAAACCCACCAACAGATGCTGTAGCTTATCACCTAAAATGTCCGAAATGCGGCAAGAAATCATGGCTTGTTCCAAAATAAGAATTTCTTACTTTACACTTGCGTTTTGGATTAAAATCTTCCACTTGTTCTTTCTTTCTTTCTTTCAACAGTTACACCACAAGCCTCTGAAGGTGTCTTACCGTCTAACCCTTCATGTTCTCTGATGTAGTTGTGAAAGATTTGGTAGCCAGCAAGGATTGGCGTGTCTTTTTTCTTTAATCCTCTCATGACTTTTTCTCTGTCTCTGATTTCGCCGTTTAGTCTTTCCATTTTGTTATTATGACTGCCTTTCAGGGTTATACGGCGAATGTGTTTTGTGCAAATTCCGTCATTTTTATGGACTTCCTAGAAGAACAAACGCGAAACTGAACATTCAACAACACAAAAAAAAGGGGAAACTGAAAGACTTAGGAAACGTAAAAATCCTTAAAAAAGTGCATATAGATAACAACCATATGATCGTAGAAAAGAAGGAATAGCCATGAGTGAAATCCCAAAGGCTTTTTGTCTAATGCCTTTGCTGTACTTCCAAACAACGCACACATTTTATAGGACACGAGGGCGATTTGATCTAAGAAACGGTATAGTAATCAGAAAAATCACTGCTAGTGAAATTCAAGAAATCCAAGAAAAAAGAGGAAGCAAAGACTATCCACTCAATTGGCTTGATATTGAAAGAATTAGTTACACCTTAGAGAAGAAAATCGGTCCAAACTCTAGGGCATCTGATAAGGCACTTGATCAATTTCGGAACTTAGTGCTTTCAATGAGACTCTTCAAGCAAGGTGCAGTTGGGTATAAGGCTGCTTTCACTTTGTTTGAAGGGCGACCATTCATCATTCATGATTTCGGTGTTGAACCACGTCATGCCTCCGTTATCCCAATTATGGCGAGTTTGAAAACTCCCAAGAAGCCTGTTTTTGCGCTGTTGACACTTAACGAGAAGGAACTAAAGGAATATGCTTCATTTTGCAAGGAAGTATCAAAATTTGGTGGACGAGAAGAGAAATGGCCATTGCCTATACGCTATTTCTCAAGAATGTATGAGTCCAAGCCTTACGAAAATGCCCTTGTAGACTGTGTAATAAGTTTCGAAGCATTAATATTTAAAGGTGAGGGAAAGGTTCGCGAAAAGAAAACGCCTATTGCTCTCGCTGTTTCAATGTTAATCGGGAATAACTCAAAAGAGAGAGAAAAAATCAAGACAACTCTCAAAGAAGCGTATGATATAAGAAACGCTGTAGTCCACGGAAAAGCTCTTGGCAAAAAACATCTTGAAATCGCAACCTTATGTT
>JAOUKM010000043.1 GCA_029882535.1 Candidatus Bathyarchaeota archaeon | reverse complement strand
TATCTAGGTGTCTTCACAGGTTGGGACAACGCCACAGACGATTTATCTTTGAAGTCTGGCGAATACCTAGTCATCTACATTCAAGACCCAGGCACCATATCCGTTGCAGATATTGGAACTACGTGCAGCATCACTGTTTTCACTGCCAGCGCACAGTACAAGATAGAAGTCAACGTTGAATCCGCTAGTTAAAGCCAATATCTCCTTTCCTTTTTTTCCTACTTTTTTATGCACCAATTATCACGCTTTTAGAATACTTATGTTGCATTCTTATGTGTAGTACAGTTTTACACACAAATTGTCTTATTACTTCTCTAAGAAGCAATGGTTGAAGCTTCGTCGCTTACGGTTGCTATTGAGGTTGTACAATTGAATCGCAAAAAGAGTAAGATAGCGTTACGGTTCTTACTGTCAAAAAGAGCAACCGCGCTACCTGTTTCATTTCTCATGCTGTTTGTCTCCCTCACTATAATTGTATCAGCAACCTACTACGTTTCTGTGGCAAAAATCCAAGCAAGAGGACAACTCCTCAACATCGCCGTGGCAAAACAAAACATGCTCTACTTCGAAGACTCTGTAGGATTTACAAAGTGGTCGCCAGGCACTTCTACCGTATATAACTTCGAAGACTCAGGCGCCACGTTTAAAACATACCCCACAGCAAAAAGCCTCCTAGTAAACGTCACAGACAACAACACGTTTCACGCCATAGCTTTCAACAGTAGCATAGGAAAGGCCGTTTACGAGCTGCCACCAGCTGAAACAGCAGTTTATACGTTTTACATGAAAGGCGACAGAAGAGCAATAATCAACCAAAGCGCATTCACAATGGCACAGCTCTGCTTGTCACCCGGAACAACATCACCAGAGCTAACCCTCACCTACCGCCCCCTAGCAACCATAAGCGAAACAGGGTTCAGCCAAGGGAAACCCGTAAACACACTTAGGCTTTACATAATCAACCTAAACACGTCAACAACACTAACCGCCCAAGGCGAATTCAACATCAAATCCACATGCACAAACGTAACCTCAAACCTACAGACCTACAACTTCTCCTACCGAATAACCACAATTTTCGTGAAAGCAACTTTTGACGAAAGAACAGACATAGTGGCACTTCCCGTGTCAAGCAACGCAGGTGGAGCCTTCGTAAAAGTCGAAACCCTAGTGTGCAACATCAAGCTCGAAAGGATACAGGGAGGAGGCTAAAAATGCCAACAATAGCACCAAGCTACATCTATAGCTTCTTCGCTCTGATTATAATATCCACACTTCTCATTTCTTCTTTCGCCGCCTACGCAACAACCCTACGAACAATACCAGAGATAGAACAACTTGAAAACCTACTAAACCACGTAGCATCAAAAGGATACGAACTCATAATAATAACCACAGCGACAAACTCTACCTCAGAAGCAGTTTTACAACTACCTATAGCCATCGGCACAAAACAATACTGGATCAGACTCAGCAACGAATCCTCAAAAACATGGGTTGAAGGCGCTTTAGGGGCAATACATGAAGACAGCGTAGCCAACCGAGAGTATCTCCCTAAAACAGTGTCTGTTTCTGGAAATTACTCTAGCGGCTATGGTCCAGCAGTTTTGGAATGTTACATTAACGGCTCAACAGTCAGCCTTCGTCTCACATCTTGGAGGGAAAGCGTGTGAAAGTAAAATTGCGAAAGAAAAGAAAAGAAGAGCCGCATGAAGAAGAGGCAGATTTTGGCGTTTCAGAAGAAACGTTAGCAGGATACCTAAACCTGAAAAGGTGGACTGTCCCTGAAGGATATGTCGAGGTTGAAACTTACCCCTTAAAGGCTCCTTTCTCTTACGCCTGTATAGTTCAAAACGAAGACACTGGAGTATACCTATATGTTGTCGACGATCTGCCTCTGACAAAAGAGGAAACCGACATTTCCTTCAGAATGAAAAACATCTTAGAATACGAACTGCAAGCCCCTGAAGGCGACAAAACACTAAGCGAGTCCTTCCACGCACAAATGCCCGACATTATCAACTCACACCAAAAAGTGTTCAAAGATGTTTCCCCCATAAGCCTAAAAAAAATTCTCTACTACCTAGAACGAGACATCGTCGGCTACGGAAAGATCAACTCACTAATGTTCGACCCATACGTAGAAGACATAAGCTGCAGTGGAATCAACAAACACATTTTCCTTTGGCATAGACGATACGAAAACATCAGAACGAACATCTTCTTCAAAGAAGAGCAGAGACTTGACGATTTCGTCATGAAAATGGTTCACAAATCGGGAAAACACGTTAGTATAGCCTTCCCCATTGTAGACGTCACTCTGCCAGGACAACATCGGTTGGCAGTGTCCTATGGAAAAGAAACAACTCCTTCAGGAACAAGCTTCACAATACGAAAGTTCCGCGAAGACCCGTTCACCATAGTGGACCTAATTGAAAATGAGACAATAGATGAAAACATTGCCGCATACCTGTGGCTGCTGATGGAAAACAAGATGTCGGTGATGATAATGGGAGCAACAGGAGCAGGCAAAACAACCGCCCTAAATGCAATTGCATGCTTGATAAGACCCAACTACAAAATAATTTCTGTGGAAGAAGTCGCTGAAATTAACCTACCTCATGAAAACTGGACCGCAACAATTGCCCGTTCAGGATTTGGAGTAGAAAGCGAAGGAGAAATTACGCTTTACGATTTGATAAAGTCCGCTGTAAGACATCGTCCAGACTTGATTATTGTCGGCGAGGTGCGGGGCGAAGAAGCCTACGTACTCTTTCAAGCCCTCGCAACAGGACATGGTGGTTTATGCACGATACATGCAGAAGACGTGGAGACGTCGATTAAAAGATTGACACAGCCACCGATGAACATTCCATCATCAATCATTCCATTAATGAACTGCGCAATTATTGTAAAACACGTTAGAACGCCTATTTTCCTAAGCGGCGAGAAAAGGCTTTCCAGCAGAAAATTCATTCGAGTGGCTGAAATAAAAAATGTAAACTCGATAAAGGACGCATTTACGTGGAGCGCGTCTACAGATACTTTCCAAGAAGACTTGAGTAACAGCTACTTGACCCCTAAGATTGCGAAAGATCTGGACGTTTCGGTTGAGCAAGTTTTGGACGATTTAGAACAACGGAAGAAACTGTTGTTGAACATGGCAGAACATAACATCCGAGATTATCGCAGCGTGAACAACGTCCTGAGCAAATATTACTACAATCCCAAAGGTTCTGTAAAAACCAAGTAGGTGAGAGTACGTTGGCGTCCAATTTTAATCCGCTGAAAATATTCGGTTCAATGATAATGTTGCTTTCTGGGAAGCAAAAGGCTTCTGAGATTGATAGGGAGCTTCCTTTCACCGTAATGTTGTTCACTTTGATGGCTGCCAGCGGAATTTGTGCTTTTGATGCTTGGAAAAAAATGTGTCGAGTCAGCTTGTTGCCCGAGACTCAAAAGGAAGCTCAGGAAGTGGTGCGGCAAGTTGAAGTTTTAGGATACGACCCGTTAACCGTGATGTACAGGAAAGCTGAGGAAGCAACTTCAAAAACCTACCGCGACTTCCTTGCTGGATATGTTTCTTCGGTTAAAAGCGGCATAAAAGTGGTTAACTTCCTAAGAAGTAGGCTTCGTTCCATTCTAGAAGTACAAAGTGCAGCAGCATTCCGTTCTATCGAGAGATTAGGAACATTAGTTGAGGCGTATGCGGTTATGCTGATTGTCACGCTGTGCGTTTACATTTTGTATGTCGTAATGTCTACAACAACCTCGTTTGAGTATATGTCGGGGGGCACGTCTTCTTCAGCTTCACAACCCCTTATGTACGCTTTAATTTTCCTCGCAACTCCTTTCATCACACTAGTTTTCATGGCTATAGCTAATCTTGCACGCCAAAGCAATTTGCTCTCCGTCAAAGAAGCATATCGCAATGTTATAATCTCGGGCGGAGTAGCTTCAGGGTTCTTTACCGCTGTAATGTCTTTGCCGCAGCTAAGTTTCATTGTCGAAGCGTTGACTTTACCTGGGCTGGTAACTATCTGTCTCTTGGCGATTTCTATACCTCCTGCCTTTGCTTATCGGAAAATTGCGAAAGAAAACTTTGCCGCAGAAGAAGCTATGCCCAGTTTTCTCAGAGACGTAACTGAGTCTAGAAAAATCGGGCTTTCACCTGTAAAGAGCATCGTCCACGCCACCAAAAGGACTGGGTATGGACAGTTTAGTGAAATCTTGAAGCTTGTCCGCAGCCAGATTGAATGGGGTGTTCCGCTTAGAAAGATTTTCGACAGCGTAAAAAAGAAAATTCGAAGCTGGCCCGTCTTGGTCTATTTCCTAATTTTAATTGAAACTATAGAGTTTGGAGGCGGCTCGGCAAACGCACTTGAAATATTATCCGAGTACAGCGAGAAGAACAAGGACATAGAGGCAAATAAACGTTCCACGCTCAACCCCTACGTCATGTTGGCTTTCGTCTGGAGCGTTCTAATAGCCCTTACAACTTCCATAGTGGCGATAACAATCTACGTCCTCACCCAAATCAGCGTTCCAGGCTCTCAACCAGCCGTGTTTAGCTCTTTGCAACAGCAAATCATGGTGTTCTCTATAGGTATAATCTTTCAGTGTTGGATGTCTGGTTTTTTCATAGGTAAAATAAGCGAAGGCACTTTTGCTGCAGGATTTAAATACTCAGCGATGCTCGCAGTCACTGCCTATATTTCTCTTTTCCTGTCTCAAAACTATCTGACGGGGATGCTGGGAGTCATGTCAGGATAGGAGCGTGACTTTGAGAAATGCCGACGTCTTCAGTAGATACGTTTTTTGCATGTTCGCTTATGGTTATCCTCATTGTATCGGCAATGGTTGGCACAGCTAAAATTGTGCAGCCCTATCTTAACGATTTGTCAAACATGAATGGAGTTGAACGTCACAAAGGCTTAGTTGAATACTTACTTTTAAGCACAGGAGAAGCATCGGATTGGGGAAAAACGACAGATAATATTCCAACGGTCTTCGGTTTAGCATCAGAAACTCGACAGCCTTACGAACTGGATCTGGACAAGGTTTCCCGATTGAACAGTGACAACATTTACTCAATTACCTACCCAGAAATATTAGTCGCCTTAGGAACTAAAGACATCTCCATGAACATAAAAATCCACCCTCTATTCGAAGTTTCCATAAATTTAACTTCAAGCCAAAGCGGAGAAACCGAAACCACCTACACCTTTCATATTTCCACAAGCAAATCCGGTTTTCCCGTTGCCTCATGGTTGCAATGCTATACAATTGTTGAAACCTACGTTGATAGTGTTTCTTCTTCAACCGTCTCTAATGGAATAGGCTTCGTAAATGCTACTTTACCGAATTCGCTGAACGGAACAGCGTTGCTTGTGGTGTTTGCAAAAGCGAAGGCGTATTCTCAAATGATGGCTTTTAACACAGATTCTTTCGGTCACAACTCTGAAACTCCTGAACCCAACAAGACTTTTCTTCAACTCAGCCCCTTAAACCACGTTTTAAACGTCTCTTTCCAATACGCAAGTGTGGATGTCTCAAATGCCTACGTTTTGACGTACAACTACTACTTCAACCTGTCACAAACTGCTGCTGGAACCCAAACCGTGGAATACAGCATTCCGCAGCTTTTAGAAGCCAGCCCGATGATGCTTGTGCTCAATGGAAACAATGGTTCAACATCCTTTGCGGAGTGGACTACATATCCACAGTTGCCATTGGAAATTGGCGCAGACTTCGACTTAACTACTAGGTCGAAGGTCGTTGCCCTAACCTATGTTGTGAGTATAAACTCCATCTTATACGAGTTTGTTATAACATGCAGGAGCGTAGAAAACTACGATGCTTAACAACAAGGGGCAGATGAGAACGATTGAGGCGTTTCTGTCAATTTTGCTATTGTTCTCAGCCTTAGCCTTGGCCACTCTAATCTCTCCTGCAACCAACTTGGACAACGACAATACTTTAGCAACCATAGGCATGCAAGCACTTGTTTCCATGGACACCGACGGTCGGCTCGGTAGGCTGATTAACGAAGGAAATTGGACGATTCTAGCAAATGCGTTGGACACATTGCTGCCGGTAGGACTCTCCTACAACCTCTCAGTTTATGACGAAGAGTTGCAGCCAGTCAACAACGTTTCCATCTCAAATGGCATAATCCCGGATCGGAACGTGATTTCTGTTCAGTATCCATGCGTCAGCCCGCGCTCTCAAGGTAACTGCTATCTTCTTCGCTTGCAGTTAGCAACGGCGAGGTGAGCCTTTGTGAAGAAAAATAATGGTAGACGATGTTCGGGGCAGATTCTTGTGTTGGCAGTCTTAGTGGTAAGCCTCGTTCTGTTGTCAACGCAGCTTTATATCTACGAAGTAGGCAGGTCGCTGGAAGAAATCGGGTCAATGAGGGTAAACGATTTTGTATTGGCTATAAAACTCGGCTCCAAACATGCGGTCACTGGTTCGCTGGCTAATATTTCGGCGGGAGGTGATGGCTCAGTTCTATTCGCGAATCTGGAAGGATGGGCATCGTTTACTGGAGGCTTTTACCAGTTTGGAAAGCCTGTTCTTAATTTTACGCTTAGAAATACGTTGCCATACACTAACGGAACCCATTTGTCATGGGGCACTGACGGCTTTGGTGTCTCAAGCGCCTACGCTGATTTTAATTTTTCACTTTCAGACAGTCAAGTCGATGTCCAACTGCCCTATGCTGTGAATGTAACTACGTCGCTTGTTGTGGAAGGGGTTTACCGAACGCTGGAGGGTAGTGTGAAGCAGATAAACGTTACTTGTAACGTGTTGAATGAAGGGACTCCTGCGCTGGCTGAAAATTTAACGGTGTTATACTATTCTGGGTCTTGGCTACGCGCAGACGAACAAACTAGTTATGCTTTTACCGACTATGGCAACGGAACTTACCTAATATCCTTTGAGGCAGACGTTCCAGAAGAAAACGTAAATGTGTCTGCTCAAGTCTATGATTTAAGGGAAATATACGTCCAAGCCAACGCAGTATGCACAAGTGTCACCTGAACACTAGGTATTGCGCGTGCAAGTAATGGTAGCATGTTTGCTGAGAGATAAAAATTAAATCTTCTTGTTGCCTGTTAAGATTTGTTAAGAAGGTGTTGTTGTTGGATTTGTTACAAATATACCTGTTGAACCTGATAGTTACTTTGTGCATGTTTCTCGTTCTAATTTTTAGAGCGTGGGTTGAGAATAAGAATTATAAGCTTATGTGGAAGGAGTTGGAATGGCGCAAAACCTACAACACGGCTGGCCGCATTTTGAAGGCAGAAAAAGAGCTCTTCACAAAAGTTGAAGGCGGAGAAGAACTTTACAACATGCTTCTCGAAATGTTCAAAGCAAAAGAAGAATAGGCTACGGACAGTGCCAGCCAGCCAACATTATCTTAGGCTTGCAAGTCTTCTCTTTCCTGTAACGGCTCAGAGGCTTAGTTAAATGTCTCTGCGACCGTGGAGAAGTAACGAAAAACTCTTCAGTAACGTCCCGTTTCTCTTCAACCAACATCTTTCGCAGATTTGAAGATCGAAAACCACACTTTGAGCATCTGAACCCTTGACCTGTTCCCATAGAACTCGTCCCCTTACCGCATTTTGGACACTTCGGATTATGCGTAGTTAGTCTGTGTGCGAGTTTGACGATTCGCAGTTTTTCAAGATTAACCGTTAACGGACGTTCTAGGGTGCTTGGCCTAACTCCGCCATAGACTTCCACATGGTCCCCGACTATTAGTTGCCTTGCAATCTTCCGCAGAGTACCTGTTGGCTCATAAGCAGCACAGTCTACTTTGCCCGTTTCGTCTTTTATTGAGAATATTCTGTGTCTTCTCGGAATTAGCTTGGGCATTGATGCCACCGTGCCCGTTACGATTACCGGGCGATACGGTTGAATGCTGCTTATTGTTTTGACTTTTCTCAGGTGGGCATCTGTTCCGTGATTTGTTCGGAAAACCACCCATCTTTCTATGGGCTCTAATGGTTGAATCATTTTGTAGGCTTGAATCACCGCTTCTGCAGTTTCTCCTCTGATCCCGTAGAGAATGGGGTCTGGTCCTCTGGGTGTTATTAGGATTCGTTTTGTTTCGGGGTCAATGTTGTTGAAGGTTTTGGGAGAGGTTTTCTGGTCCATCTCTCTGACTGACTTGAGATCTAGTCGCCGTTGGGTGCCTCTGTTTTCGGGTGTCCTGTATGCTATTACCTCGTAGGTGTGGTCTCGGTCTAGGATTTCGCCTATTGCAGCCAATGCGCCGACTATACCATATCCTGTCCCGAAGCCCAACGCTTCTGCCCTAAACTTTTTTACGAGCTTTAACGCGTGTTTCACTTTGACGATACTTTGAATTGTTTTTTTGGCGAAGGCTTTAATTTCTCGGGGAATTTCGACGCCGTGAAAGAAGACGATACCTGGATCTGTGTCTTTGAAGCCTAAATCAGAGTTTTCTTCAACAGTGTCAGCTACGGCTTCGAAGACGGAGTCTACTGTATTTTTTTTGCATGTGACTCGTAGGCAGAGGGCGCCATTACCTCGGGTTTTCCAGGGCACATTAGGGTTTAAGCGGATGAGATTGGGGTAGTCGTTGAAGGTGGCGCCCAGTTTCTGCAGTTTTTCTACGAGTAAGGCGGCTACATAAGTGGTACATCCACCTCTTGGAGAATCTGTGTCGTCAAAGCCGATGTGTAGGACTACCATTAGCGTTCAGCGTGTTTGATTGTTTATTCTCTTCGATAAAAGGAATGTGTTAAGGGATAAAAAAGGAAGGTTTGTGCTAGGCGCCGGGTTCTTCAACTACTATCATAGTCAGTGTGGAGCGAACTTTGTCTAGTCTCCGCACATGCCATGTGACAGTTTCTTTAAGTTTGTCCATAGTATCTGCGGTGATTTTTGCAACTACGTCGTAGACTCCGTAGACTGCGTAGGCTTCTACTACTCCTTCAACGTTTTTCAGGGTTTCTAGAACCTCGCTTTCTGAGCCGATTTCGGTGTTGATTAGCACAAAGGCTACTGGCAACTTATCATTCCTCACCTTGTATGTTTAGAATGTGTGACCTAAAATATTTTGCTACTCATCTTGCCGTATCTTTTGAATGTGAGTATCGTGGAAAGACCTTTGCATAACCAAAATGATTGTCTCTAAGAATTGTTCCGTTCCTTTCCATAGTAGCCTGTACATTTGACTATGTCGTATATGTCTATGATGCCATATGGTTCAGCAATATCAGAGTGAGGATTCCAATTATCATCTCCTTCTCGAGAGCCATAAACTGCTGTTATTCTAACAACATCATAAATGTCAACCTTCAAATCATGGTTAACGTCTCCAGGACTCCAGTAAGGATTCATCAGAGGATAATAATCAACACCCTCCCAAGGCAATTCAGTGTCCCCTATGCCGTCAGTACCTAGATCAGTACCATTATAGTTACTCCAGTAATTACCTTCGCAACCAT
>JAOUKM010000042.1 GCA_029882535.1 Candidatus Bathyarchaeota archaeon | reverse complement strand
TAGGGAGAGTCAACGTAACTAGACTTGTGAATTGTCCTCTTCGCCGCAGATACTCTCTCAAAGGACTGTACTTAGAACCGACATGTCGAGGTGCAACGATTCTTCTTGCACAGTTCAGGCATATGAAGTCTCTTTGTTCGCTCCACAAATTCACGGTCATGCAGCTTCGACAGTAAAGCTTATTGCATCTGGGGCAACGCCTCAACGAGTAAAGGGATAATACTCTGCCGCAGAGAGCGCATTCGTCTTTCATACAAAAGATAGTAGTGCACTCAAATTGAAAAACATGCTGATAAAAAAACAGTTTTACTCAAGGCATTTACATTTCTTGCAGAGGTGCAAAAACTATGAAGAACGTTAGTGTTCCGCTCACTAGGGCAAAGCAGTGTTTTTTGCAGAGGGGTCTCCACTTATAGCTGTTTAGAAGCTTCATGACTTTCCACCGAAACGCATTAAATATCATATTTTGTATGTCTTTTATTATCGCATGGTTTTCTAAATAGTGTCCAAATATGGATTGTTATTTTTCATTTATAATTCATAAGGCTTTTCTAAGATACCAACCGCTTCTACGCTTACAACAATAAGAAATGTGATTAAAAATGAAATTCAAGATTTTGCCAGCAGTTTTGCTTGTTGCGTGCATGTTAACGATGCTTGTTGTAATTCCAACTCCAGTTTCAGCAAATGATTTGTTAAAGGCAGACTTTAAAAAAGAAAGTTTCGCCAAAACCATTGACTACTTCGACTATGCAAGAGCATGGGCTCAGCTTCACGGGTTGCCAAAGCCAGCGAACAATTGGCACGCTTACGTTTACATGACTTACGTTAACAAAATGGGTTTACAGATGTTGTATACAGGGTTGCGTAACATCAGTTTAGTGAATCTGGCTTATCTTACAATTCCAATGCAGACTCTTCTGTTGCATTATAAGACTGAGAATAACAGTAGAGACGTGTTAGTTGCATCCTCTTTCTTGATGATAATGGGGTTCAACGACACTACAAAGTCAATTTATCCAGACTCACCTGACAGAAATGACACTCTTTGGGCATCCTTTAGCTTAGGTGCCAATCTCCCGAACATCGATCTTCCAGTGTTTAACAGCAAATCAGAAGTTTTCCCCTTAACCTCGTCTGAAGATGGACTAACTTGGAAGTGGGGAATGAGATACACCAACCTAACGGCTCTTTGGATAACGACATCTATTACAGACGAAAATGAAACTAATACAAGCAGTCCGTGGGGACTAGCAACCTACGATGAGTTAACATTCAATTACACCCTTACAATAGACCCAAACACACACAAAGCAACCATAAGTCAAGACCATGTTATAGGTCGAATGCGCGCCCTCTGGGTGTTCCCCTTCATCCACTACAACAGCACAGGTTGTTACCTACTTGGTGTAAAATTACCGAATGAGCCAAACATTTATGGGTTCCTTTACAAGCACAACGTCAAAATGAGCATTGCCGACTTTCAAACGTCAGTAATGCTGGACAGAGACACTTACAGCACCTCTGCCAGCGGACAGAACGTAACAGACAATAAAGTTCTCGTCAGCAATTCAACCATATCAACCTACGCAGACGATGGCGAGAAAATTTTTGACACTGCTTTCGGCGTAAAAGAAACCTACAACCTCTTCAACTACACCGAAGACCCCACTGAAAGCACACCACACACCTATGACGCTGTCGCCAGAACCACTGAGATTGGCGGCTATGCAAAAAACAAAGACCTCTTCAACTTCCACCGGAACTTTGCGATATATTTGCCTCTAATTTTGGTGAATATGTATCCTCAGCTTTATGAAAGAGCAAAAGAGAGCATAACAAACATGACGCGGGCAGATTACCTCTACTTGATCTCCTATCCAAACTACAGCGGCTACAGAATAGTGCATGACCCAACATATACCGTTTACTTTGCCCCAACCGCTTCAGCTGAACCTGGCCTCGGAGGCTTTGTGGTGATTACGGCAATAGCAGGCGTAATAATCGCCGTTGCTGTTGTCATTCTAAGGAGAAAGGGTTCAAAAAGACAATCCGAACCGCTAACAAGACAACCCTCACTGCTGCCGCCACCACCCTCAACAATCTAGCGTCTCCCTTTACTTTAGTATTGAATTTCTTAATAACAGAATTTCCAAACAGCAAAAACCTTCACATTTTTGTATGACCGCCTTGTTCAACCTTTGTTGTAGAACACTGATGGGTTTGGGAATAAGAGACTGCCTGCATGAAAAGGCAGAGGAGTCAAGGCACAACTAAACTGTCAGCTACATAATGATTGTGGTAGGCCCTCGTATTTCTTGTAGGCAGAGTCTTAGAGACTATTCTCGAAGTAGGAAACCCAAGCTTGATTCTCTTCATCCCATTTCAACACTCAACCAACCACTACAGCCTGTTGGGCTTGTCTTTCACCGTCATAGACGTAGCATTTCTCGTTTTAGGGATGACTCTCAGCATTTACTATGCAATGGATAGAAGTTGGTACATGGCAGAGCTTTGCAAAGTGCATCAAATAGAAGAAAGATGGCTTAAAAAACGCTGCTAGAACAGGTTGCTTAAAATTGTTTGAAGATCGAGTATGGTAAAGATGAGAGAGACCACGACCGACACCGCAACCATGATAAGTATTGCTTTTGGTTCCACAGGCAAACTTGTCGTCTCTTCTTCGGTCTTTTTTTCTATGGCATACTCTTTTATTTCGCTTGTAACAGTGTCTATTTGCACCTTTGCAAGCATTTTCTTTCCAATTTCTACCTCGACAAGATAGCGCTGGTTCTCTACGAAAACATGTTTTGGCTTGACTCCTTTTTTGTGTCCAAGCGATTTTAGAAAAGACATGGCTATTGAGGTGACTTGTTGCGCATTGAGGGGGTTAGTCTCTGGAGAAGTTCTTTGAAGCGGTCTTGGAGCGGCTTTTTCACGGGCTATCGCCATTTAGCATGTCACCTATCTCTCTATATTTCCGAAAACGGTTTGTAATAAGAAATCGTGCGTATTTTGTCTAACAAACCTTGCTGTTGTAAAGACTTTAATCAACCGGTAACAACCTAACATAACTCAGACGCTTTCGAGCATAACATTAGCGAAAAAACGGTGATTGAATGAAAACACTGAAAACCAAGAACGGAGTGATGTTGAAAGCTCACGTGAAACCCAGATCAAGAAGTTTCAGAATCCAAATTAATGATGAGCTTGTAATATTTTGCAGACAACCACCTGTTGAGGGAAAAGCTAATCGAGAGTTGATTAAGGAGCTTTCGAAGATTTTTAAAAGAAAAGTCGAAATTGTTTCAGGTAGCCGTTCAAGGATAAAAGATATTTTGATAAAAGATACTACTAAAAAAGAAGTCTTGAAAGCCCTGAAAACATAGAAAAAACGGGAGTTATGACTGAAAAGCTTTTCTATGTGTGGTTTATTCACTCAAAAAAATGCTACGTGTGTACTGCACGATGTTGACCCGTTGAAATACGACAAGATCATGCGAGACATGGCTGGCACGAAAGCAGAGTATAGAAAAGCCATGCCGTTCTTGAACATTTTCAGCGAGGATTCGACGAAAATTGAGCGCGCCGAGGTTGATGACCGGTTTGATGCTTTGCAACGAGAAGTTGTGGATCTGAGCAAGAGTTTGGACGCTGCTCTAAGACGAGAAGACTCTGTGCTTCGCGGATTTACCAAAAAATAGCTTCAGTCACCTTTTACATGTTCTATCGATTCGCACGCGCACCAAACGTGGAGGTATCTCCCCTGTAGCCCTTTTTTTCCAATTCCGCAAGCATACATTTCATTCCTATAGCGCGCGAATAAATGATGGTAGAGTGTGCTTATACATGCAAAACCGACAAAACCTCAACGAAGCCCCACAAAAAGTGCGCGCAAAGGTCTTGCCTTCTAGCAATCAAGTCGCCAATCAAAGCGTCAGTGGTTTCAGTTATAGTTCTTCTGCAAAACTGTTGAAGTTGGTTGGTGTGTCAAAAAAAGAGTGAAGGTTTAGGGTATAGCTTATGGTTTACGGCATGCGCACTCTGACCGTGTCTGCGCCTAAGAATGTTATTGTGTCGACAGATCCTGTTATATAAAAGCCAACGCTGTAGAATGGCCCGTCTTCGATTTCCAAGTCTGGCTCTGTTAGGTAATCCCTTATTGCAGCTCTGCTAAACTTGACCATCAGGTCGGACACACCGTCAAGGTCATAATCTCCAATCGCTGTAGGAGCGGCAGGATCCACATAGAAGTCTGCTCCGTCAGCAGTGAGTACAATTGAACTAACATCGATGTTTGCAACGTCGAAGCCCGTAGGTAACTCAATGTATGCACTTATCCATTCACCATTGCTTTTCAAGTTCAAGGTGTCTGGATCGACATTTACAGTAGCCTCAATGCTGGGAAGGGAAAGTACATACAGCCCATCACCCCTTGTCATGATAATGTCATTTACACCGTCACCAGTTACATCAGATACTTTGGCGCTCCCACCGAATGACAGTCTCCAAAGTTCGTCAAGATTATGGTCTAGGACTGCCAGTTCCCCTGTACCGACGACATTGGCAATTATCTCGAGTTCACCGTCGCCGTTTATGTCGTTTACGAGTTGCGGCACGTAGCCCGTTGCACTATCTATAACGGTTAGATTGTAATCTAAAACCAAAAGATTACCTACGGTGTCCCTGACAAGAACTTCGTCTTTTCCATCTTTGTTGATGTCAGCAATCGCTGCCGCGCTATACGGTGCGGTGTTGTAGGGGCCTTTGTAGCTTTTTATGCAATTGCCGTTGGAATCCCACAGGAAGATCTCAGGCCAACCAGGATAAAGCTCGGGCCAATGTTGATGGAATATTATAATTTCCTTAGTTCCGTCTCTGTCGAGGTCAACGATCTTTGCATATGCCGATCCATCATTATGCCCGCCATGTAATTCCTTAGTGAGGATTTCATCTCCGTTTTCGTTTATTACGACTACGTAGATGGAGTAATCACTTGTGTAGGTGTTGCTGCCTTTCCCATACCCAGCGGCTCCGTTATGCACAGTGTGCCACCAGCCGTTCGTGATATCCAATGTGCCGTCATTGTTTAAGTCCGCAATGCTGTTTCCTATGGGGTTGCCAGCCGCGTAAAGCCAGAGTTGAGCTCCTGTATTGTAGTCGAAAAGACAAGCACCCCGAGGATTGGCGACATAATTGCTTGTTATGCCGCAATAGATTTCTTTGTCTCCGTCTTTATCAACGTCGAATACTGCGACTGCATTCATGAGGCCATCATAGCTCACAGTTCCGCTTAGGGTTTTGATTCGATTTTGGTTGCCGTCATACACGTATATGTTTTGTATATAGTAGCTCGTTTTTCTTGAGACAAATATCTCTGGAACGCCGTCTCCTGTAACGTCTTCCAACATATTCAAACGGAGCCTTCCCACTCCATATGGCTCGTCTTGTCCAAGTATCGTTTCTGTCCACAGCACAATGCCATCACCGCTGATTACTTTAAGATTGTCACCGCTGACCTTAACAACTTCTAACTTGCCGTCACCATTCACGTCACCCGTCAAAGCCATCAGATTTTTCCCTTCATGAGGGGAAGTCCACAGCACCTCGAAAGGCTTGTCCGGGATGTGATACTTTGATGGATAGGGATAGTATCTTGTTCGAGCCAAATCACACTCGCCAGTCATCCAGCCTTCAGGGCTTCCTGTAGTTCCGCCTGCGTGCGCTAAACCCAACGTGAAAACACTTGCTACAAGAAGTGTAAGCATCATAGTCGACAACGTTTTCTTCTTCATTTTAATCACGCTTTTAGCATTACCAAGCAAATCTGTATTTAAAGTCTATGAGACTTTGTTCTATTGTTACAGACGTAGCATAAACAGTATATGCTTGTATCAATTGCTAACAACATCTCAGCGGCATTTCACGTCATGTACCGGGGGCCTAGTTACTTGAACAAAAAGAAGGGAATCAGCATTATGACTAGCCTGCGCGCGCGGTTTATTTCTTAATTTGAAATGAACAGAAAATGTTCTGATCCAGAACTGATTATCTACACTACAATAAATTACTAGGTGTAAGGTATGCCGAAAGAGGGGTTCAAGGTCGTCGCAGTGAGAGAGAAGGCATATGATTTAGCAAAGAGAATAACTGAGGACGACGGGCAGAGTCTTACTGACGTCGTGAGCCAAGCAATAGAAGAGTATGGAGGAGATAGAAGGAAATTGCACAGAGAAGTTCTGGACCTGATCAAACTTTTAAAAAAAACGCGAGGCTCCTCTGGGTCGTAAGATCGAACAGTATTGCTCGACCTCTTTTCTTATCCTTAAGAGTTATGCACACCAGTTGCTTGTCTACGACAAACTTTGGCATGCTGAGACAAAAACTTCCTCTTATTAGTAAAATGGACTTGGTTCTACTTTTTGCCGCGCTTTATCTTGGCAATCATTTCTTCAGCATCCCTTTGGATGTCGGGATCGGAAGCTTGGAGCAGTTTAGTGAGTCCAGGTACTGCCCTTTCACCGCTGTTGATGATTGCTGCATTAAAGTTCGGTTTCCGACAACCATAACCATAATAGTCGACCTCAGGGACTTTAGTACGATGAAATGAGATTAACATCCAGTCATCGACGGAACCCAACTCAAGCACAGCTTCCGCAAGAGCTCGGTAGGCATCCTGCCACTTATTTTCGGCTTTTCTGGAGCTGGAATGAACGTAATCTTGAGTTTTCAGGAGTTCAGCAACCATTTTTGGTACAGCTTCTCTCACCTTTAATTTATGGAGTGCCCGAGCTGCCTCGGCTTTGGTTGAAAAGTTCACATTCTCCAAGGCTTCTAGAAGTGCTGGGATCAAATCGGGTTCTCCTAGCGCAGCAAGTATCTTCACAACAGTATCTTTGGTTTCATTGTTTCCCTCGTGCAAAGCAGTTTGGAGCCCTTTCTTTCCTTCTTCCCCGAAGTAACCAAAAATCTTTCTGACGAAATCGTCTATGGGTTTTAACTTACATACCGATAGACGATCGGTTGGGCGCGCGTGCGCACGCATTTTAACGTATTCATCGTACCATTTCGGCATTCCCGCGATTACAGCTTCGAGCGCCTTGTTGTTTCCAATCTTGGCCAAGGCTTCCACCGCTTCTGGGCGGGGCAAAGCATTTGCAATGTCAGAAATCGGGACAGAATCACCTATTATTCCCAAAACCCTGACGATACCATTTATTGCTTCCTCTGGATTCGAGCGCTCGTATCTTGAACTACTGGTCTCAACAAATGCGCGAGAGAGGGCTGACGTCAAGTAAGGAATGGCTTTTGGTCCGAATAGACTGAGTTGCACAACAGCGACTTCCTTGACACTCTCCAAATCGCTCCGCAACGCACGTATAAGTAGCCCGACCTGTTCTCGAAACCGAGCATCTTCATCGTACTTCAAGAACATACACTCAACTGTTTCTACTGATGACAGCGGATTAACTTTTCGCACTCGTACTACATATTGACATGAAGTATTCCTACTTCAGATTCGACGCTCGTAATGCTCTAGGCACATTAAAGTATCTTTTGGCATTTGTTCAGTTATATATTCCGCGACAGTGAAAAGGTCGTAAAGTGACCAGAGAAACATTACGGCATAAATTAGGGCTATAAGTAGTCTTGCGTTCACTCTCACTCGCCTCTCTAGACCTCTGGAAGGCGCCAGCCTTCCTCTCGTTTCTTATGAATAACTTTCTGAATGGCTGGGGCAGATAGACCAAACTGAACATGGCGACATTGATCTTCACCACAGTAACTACAACGAATCCCCTCAGGCTTAAAGAAAAGCTCAGCAATTATGCCATTATCATTATCTTTAATTCGCACACCAGATTCACCCAAGTTGAAATGTTTAAGGGCTTCGACTTTATAACAAGGAGCTTTGCCGTATTTTCCGTCATCTGAAGAAATTACCGTTTCACGATAGAGAGAAGAGCGATGGCGATGAAGGCGATGCCCGCCAACACCTCGTTCCCCCCGCTAATTAGCCAAACTACTAAAGCCACGATAGCTGCAGGTAAAAGGAAAAAGAGAATTTTCATGATGACAACAAAGATTATGATGCCTAATACAAGAAGGACTAACAGCATAAGTAAACTAAGCAGCCCAAACGAACCTAGGCAAAAGTACAATGGAAACATAGATGCTTCTTCATGGTAAATACTGTGTACATTAAAAAGGCTTTCATCAAATATTCAGTCTCTATTTTTCGTGATGCGCAATTTTCTCTAGAGCATGCATATAGTTTAGTCGTTGAAGTTCATAGTGGACACTTAGATACAGTCCTACAAACAGCAGCGAAAAACCCATGATTATGAATAAGAGGGTTTTAAAAAATAGTCCTGCAACAGAAATGCATGAGCCTAATGCCCAGACGACTTCTCCGACAAGTCTGGCAAGGCGGACTTCGACAATTTTTTCTTTCAAATAGTCTGCTATTTCCAACTATTTTTCTCACCAGTTTCTTCTTGATGAAAATTAGAGAGGCAATATATAAGTGCTGACTAAGAACACGTGTCCGACCATATAAGTTTACGCTGTTGCTAAGTTAAATATGCCATGCATAAAGTAGTTTTACGGGAGAGCTATGAAACAAATAATAACGCTTCTTTCGGATTTCGGGTTGAAAGACTCTTACGTTGCAGAAATGAAAGCCGTCATACTGAGCAAATGTCCTGAAGTAAAAATTGTTGACATTAGCCACGAAATCGACAAATTCAACATTCGCATGGGCGCCTTCGTGCTCGCATCCGCAGCACCATACTTTCCAAAAGACACAGTACACGTAGCCGTGGTGGATCCTGGCGTTGGAACTAAACGGCATCCCATAATCGTAGAAACTAAACATAGCTATTTTGTGGGACCTGACAATGGAGTGCTTATATTGGCGGCGTCAAAGAAAGGCGTACGGCATGCATATGTCATTGAAAATCCACAATACATGCTTCCAAAAGTTTCGAAAACCTTTCATGGCAGGGACATTTTCGCGTCTGTTGCCGCCCATTTGGCAGCGGGAGTTAATGCGTCTCAGTTTGGAAAAGAGATTAGAGATTATGTAGAACCGGATTTTGTGAAACCACGTTTGAAAGGGGATACCGTGTTTGGCGAAGTATTGCACATTGACAGTTTTGGCAATATCATTACAAACATCTCGTCGAATATCTTGAAGAAGCTGGCTGTTCGTGAAAACGAGTCTGTCTGGATTGAAATAGGCAAGAAGACTGCAACTTTGAAGCTTTGTTCCGCTTATGGCAACGTTTCTCTAGGTGAGGCTCTTGCAATAGTTGGCAGTCATGGTTTCTTAGGGATCTCAGTGAATCAGGGTAATGCTGCAAAACGGTTTAAGGCAAGGTGTGGCGATTCAATTCAGGTTCAGCGGCGAAGTTATGGTTGAATTTTGTCGGTTTTAGCTAAGTCTTGGAGTCTGCTTACGCCGTCGATCTCTTCAATATATTTGGCGACACTTTTGGGTACGAGTGTTGTCCAGCTTTTGTTTTTCAGCATTCTCTCTCTTATTTCAGTGGCTAGGTAGAGATGGCGTTTTTTGAAGGGTATTGATTTGACTGGAAACCCAGATTCCATGAACAGTCGACATGTGAGGGACTCATTCGAATAGACATATTCAAACTTGGGCGTATAGCCTCTTACCTCTGCAACCCACATCATGTGAACGTGCA
>JAOUKM010000041.1 GCA_029882535.1 Candidatus Bathyarchaeota archaeon | reverse complement strand
AAAGGAGGAGACTTCCTTATCTTGACTGTACTGGCGATTGCTCTAGTCATCACCGCCATACGAGTCTTTCAAAAGAAGGACATACCGACGTAACCGAGCTCCGAAAATGCTAAGACAAAAAATGCATGCGCACAATTCATTGTGTGGCCGTCACTCTTTTCTTTTTTTAACTTTGCTTACCCACATGGTTTCCTATTCATATGCTTGACGAAGGCTTTTAGAACTATAGATAGGCGGTTCTCTCTGTCTTTCTAACATCCTTCTCTTTATACGTGAAATCTTCTTTTTCCCCATACTCAAATCACTAATATGCTTTGAATTGTCTATTGTGTTCGCTAGACTTAAATAGTCTAAGGTGAAGAATCAAGCCTCCTTTCACCACGTGATAATAGGGGAGTGATTCTTGGCAGAGGAAATCAAAGTTACTATTCTAAAGAATTGGGGGCGACCAAGGAAAACAAAGACTCTGCCTGCATTTCTCCTGCCAAAAGAAGAAAGAGAAAAACTACTTTATTACAAGAAGCATGTTAGGGGACGCCCAAAGTGATAATTGATAAAGCAGTTTGACAGTTTTCATTTGGGAGTTAATGAGGAAACAAAAACTTTTTAGCAGATCGGAATGCAAAGGGTGTATGTTTAAAGGTAGCAGATACTGTTGGAACCAATGCCCCTATAACATATGGCGAAGAGAATAATATGGGTCATGGAAAAGTGCATGCGCACACATTGGCATTGCAGTTGTGCGCGGATTCATTTTTTGTTATTCCAAGAACATCGAACGCGCCAAAGAGCACTCTAATCATTCAAGGCTTTCTCAATCGCTAAAAGCCTCTCCAAATCCTTCTCCAAAAAGTCTGTCCCCTTTTATGACACCTAGAGTCATGAGAAGTGTTTTACTTGAGTTCAAAGGAGCTTTATCTCTAAAACTCTCAGCGTAGCCCCTGAGTTTCTTAAGGTCTATTCAAACCCACTTCTTGATCCTTTGGTCAATGAAATGCTTCTGCATCTCAGTCGGTGAAGTCAGTCGTTAATTTTGGGGGGATTAAGCTTTAAGAGAAGCCGTTACCACATTCTTTTTGAGGGCTGGTGAGCTGGCGGATGGCTCCGAGCTTGGTAAGAAAGCTTGAGGAAACTCCGTCCACCGTGCAGACTTGCAACATCTGTAAAAGGTGTAGGGCGAGAGCCTTGGCAACAGAACAGAAACGAAACGTCCATCCATGCGCGTGACGATGATGCATGCTAAGTTGCTGAAGGATGCTAGGGTGTGAGGCGGTGAAACGGCTGTCCTGCAAGGTGTAAGGGCAAATAGGCGCTTGTGAAGAGCTGCATGAGGCGCGGGTAGCCCGATTAGCTGAATGCCATCTTTGAACAAAAGGCGGGTTACGACCAGCACACTAGCCCCAGAGCCGTGCAACCCGACCCCAAAAAACGGAATACCCCGTAACCCAACCACAAACAACAAAGTCTTTCAAGTCTTATGGGAAATGAAAAAAAGAGGCAACAGCCCACACACCATAAAAAACGTATCAAAAATACTTACAATACTAGACAAACACACAGACTTAGACAAACCTGAAACAGTAAGAGGATACCTTGCACAACTAGACAGACGAAACGGATACAAAAGAAACATAGCCTTCGCCTATAATACATACTGCAAACACCACAAGCTAACATGGAACAAACCAAAATACTACCAGAACGCCAAACTACCAAAGATACCAACGGAAAACCAGATAGACATGCTAAAAGCCAACGCATCAGAAAAACTAGCACTAGCAATTAGCATAAGCAAAGAAACAGGCTTACGCCCAGTCGAAACAATGAGACTCAAACTAAGAGACATAGACACAGCCAACAGAACAATATATCCACAAACAGCCAAACACGGAAGCGCACGAATCCTAAAAATAACAAGCAAAACACAAGAACTACTAAATATCTACCTAACACACCGCAACATAGCATTAAACGACAACATATTCGAAGCATGGACAAGCGAAACATACGGAAAATACTTCCGAAAATACAGAAACAAACTAGCGAAGAAATTAGGTGACCCCACGCTAAGAGCAATCAGACTCTATGACTTAAGGCATTACTTCGCAACAAAACTCTACCACCAAACGAAAGACATACTATACGTCAAACAACAAATGGGGCACAGACGACTAGAAACGACACTAATCTACACACAACTACTTAATCTCAACGACGATGAATGGACATGCAAAACAGCAACCAACGCTGAGGAAGCCAGCCAACTAATCGAAGCAGGATTTCAATACATAACAGAAAAAGACGGAACAATGCTATTCAGAAAACGCAAATAACCCTCTTTTTTCTCCTTTTTTGCAGTCAAAATTAATAAGAAGTTCAGCGTGGTCTGTTAATAGGGGGATAAAGTCAGATTGAGCGAAAAAGTTTTGTGCGTGCTCCAAGTAGCCAAACCAGCTTGGAGCAGAATAATTCATGAGAAATTAATTATCACGCCAAATAGAACATTTGTAGTAAGGGGATGGGAGGAACACAAACATGCTGGTACTTATGCTGGCTCCACTGACATTGTCTCATTGATATTCGGATTAGCCGAGGGTGTAAGTGACGCTCACAAGACTGCTAAGAGTAAAAAGAAAATGCGGGAAAGAGAAAGATATGTTAATACTCCTGAGAAACTTCTAAAGGCTGATAAGAGTAATTTCGCCATATCCAACTCTGATATCAATGAAGTTAGGCTAAAGAAGAATGTTTTCAGAACTATATCCATTAATTTTTTTACAAAGGATAAGAAAAAGTTTGGCTGGTATCTAAAAGGATTGAACGATAAGACGAAGGATGTAAAGTTAGAGGAATGCGAGAATATTTTACGCCTAATCTTCGGAGATAAGTTGTCTGTTAAGAAGTAGAGACTTTGTTCTTTTCGTGTGCATTGCGCACGCATACGACCATCTTAACTCGTGAGCCCTTCGGCTCACTCGCGCGTTCCAGACGATACGCCAAAAAGCCGACACCACCAACGATGATAACAACACCCACAATGCCTAAGCATATGATAGCCCCTTATCAATGGCGCACGCTTAAATATGAGATATATTCGACTTAAGATGCTACAGAATACTATAGAACACCATATTTAGTAAAGTTTATAAGCAAATCAATTATGTATATTACTAAGTAGCGAAATGAAGGTCGAATATGAGTGTCAGAAGCCAAAAACGTTGAAGGAAAACCTGAGAGTGGGAAGACTCGCATGAAAATCGCGCGTCCTCTCCAGAATTTAGATGCAGTAAATAAAGTTGTCAGAGTTATGTATGGATACAAGACAGCTGTTATGTATAAAGACATTGCATCAGCGTGCGGCATGCACCCGGTAAATGTTAGTCAAGCACTTAGCGCCGCACATGATATAGGATTAACTGAGTCAGCAGGGCGAAAAGGTCTCTATAATCTAACAAGCGAAGGTAAAGACTACGCGAGACTCTTGACAGCAGGCAAAGAAAATGAAGCGAAGAATCTTCTTAAACATATAATAAGGCAAAATCCCTTGTGGGTTGAGATTATACGATTTCTGGATGCAACGCGTGGGCAGCCTAGAGACCCGTTAGATTTAGTTCTGGAAATCGAACGAAAGGTTGGCAAACAATGGAGTACATCAACGCGAGGTGCTATCCGTGAAAGTCTCGTATCAATACTTGAATACGCCCAGATGATTGTGAAAGAAGGTCCTCAAATAATCTCAGTAGGCGAAGAGCAAATCGAGACAGAAAGCGAAGCAGAACAACGAACTGAACCTTTGACACCACAAGTTGATACTTACCTAGACAGTGATTTCGAGTTTCTGAAGAGTAGTGATTTCACATTTGAAGTGCGTAAAGATGCAAAAGCAGTGGAGTTTGCACAGACCCAATTTGCTGCATGGATTACATACTTAAAGAAAAAACTTGCAGAGGAAAAGCAAGACGCTCGACAAAGTGGTGGAGTTCCCAACCAGATAACGCAATAACAGACCAATGTCGTGTGGTATCCAGCCTGTTACTGCGCGATTCTGTGCTCCACCACGCCGACAAGCCTTTACGTTAATAATAGTTATCATCCGATTTAAGGCTAACGCGACCTAGCGCGCTAACTATCCATAGCTTCCGCTAGACCCTTCACACCAATTTAGCGCACCATCACCGTCAACCAAGTCATCAAAAAAAGAACCAACAAATTCAGGTGAGCTCCTGTCCTTGACAATATGCCTAACACCCAGATAATGCAACTTCACCAATTCCTCCCCACAAATAGGACACACAGACTTCCTCTTCTCAACCTTAACCTTCAGCTTCCGATAGCTACAGACACCAAACCAAGTAAACGCGTGAGGACGCTTAACATTAGTCCGAATAGTCGAATGGTTCAATTGATACCAAGCAGTTCCAAAAATCGTCTTCCGCTTCCCCAACACCTTCACAATATACCCATCCTTCTCAAATCCCCTCACTTCCCTACCATTGAAACCACTACAACCACGGCAATCCCCCCGCTCGTGATCACAATTCCGACATCCATATCCACCCCTGATAACGCCCACGACGTGAAAATGGGGACTCCAATACCAGAGACGCACATTGTTATAGCGGAAACCGTGAAAAATCAAACATCCACCAATCACACCACGACTTTTTAAGATCTTGACAACCTTTTTCCGCAGGTCTTCATAACGCAAACCGTAATCATCGATGGGAAGAGAAACTACAATATGCTCAGCTAAGCCGAAACGCTTCTTCGCTTCAGCCAAACGACCCTCAATCTTGTGAGCCGCACGACTCGCCCAACTCAAATAACACACAGGGCAAGACGGTTTATGACAACTGTGGCTACGAATTTCCACATGTGCTTTCCCCGTATAATTCGTGCCATCGAGCAGAGTGACGCCCCGATGCAATTCAGCCCGTATACACCCCCTATAACTCGAAAACTTGCCGCACCACCGATTCGTTTGCACGCCGTTGCCAACGAGTTGGAAGATTCCAAAAGTAGCGTATTTGCTTACGGTAAACTCTTCTAGAGAATCCGAATCCTCGGGAAAATCAACATTCGATAAAGAAAAAGAATTAACCATCTAAGAAGCCCCACGCTTTTGATTCTCAAGCTTCTTGAAACAATGACTAAATGGACAACGATAAACACCAATCTTCACAGTTAAATGGGCGTGAGCACAGTAAGCACCATCAAAGCAACTCTGCCGACCATGTTTTCGCGTTCGCCTCATTTTTAACCACAAAGGATATGTAGCTACAACCAGCATTTTGAAGTAGTGTAGCTACTATGTCGAGCCGAAAAACCCATGAATCTATGGAGAAGTTGGACAGATGCTACAAGATAGTGCTACAAAATAGTGCGAAAGGCATTAGCGCGGTTGAAGTTGCACGAAAACTTGCCGTTCATAGAACTACGGCTTACGGCTACCTCAATTCTCTTGAGCTCATGGGAAAAGTGGAAAATGAACATGGGGCATGGCGCGCAAAAACTGGAGAGCAGACGATAAAGCCTCTAGAAAAGGAAGTCGTGATAGAGCTTCCGATGCCCGAAAAACAATGGCAGCGAATGGCAATGCTGGAAGCGCTCGCTAGGGACTGGGAAGCAGCAGACATGCCAGAATCTGCAAACGTATACAGAATCTCCCTTGAGAAACTCAAGGAAACAAGAACTATCAAAATCAAGAGTAAAAATGTTGACGACCTCAATCTAGAGAAACTAGGAATCTTGATTCAACAAGCTCATGAAAAAAGTTCAAAATTCAACTGGAAAGGTCTGTTTAAGAGCCTAGGAAAATAATGCGCGCGCGCCATCGTAAACAGCAGAGCATCAACGAGATGTGGAACTTCCACTGTCAAAACTGACGCCATCAAAGGTAGACCGCAAATGCGGTGCAGAGACCTTGAGACGCCCATGCAGTTCATCATAAATTCTCTGACGTACAAATGCTGGGACAAGACGCCAACGCACCATTAGCACGATGCCTGCAATAAGAGCAAGCAGAAATTGTAATGCACTTATCATTCAAAATTCCCTCGATCACATGAATTATTCTCTTTCGGACTATTTAAACGCTCGTCGCACCCGCTTCTAGGTCTACTGCGCCCGCTCAAAGCTCCTCGGCTTAACCTTTTCGGGAACGTGCCCTCCCTTGCGAAGGTTACCCTTAAGAATCTGGAAAGGTCAAGGGCACGTGCTGTCCGCAAGCTGTTTTTCTCTCACGAAGCAGCCAGTTCTGCTACGTAAAGAGATCTATCCAGCAATGTTGGAGAACCGTTGAACCGATAGAACTGAACGTCAACCGTGTGGGTTCCAGCAGGTAACGTGTCAGTCAGGATTCTCACTTGAATTGGTAGATGCAACGTGGGAGAACTTGGTACTTCGAAGCACCCTATGTAGCAGACGGTGCTGTTGTACTGATTATCCACGACGATTCTCAACCAAACCTCCGAGTTGGTGAAAGTGGCTGTGCTTAAGAATTCAGCGCAGATTCTGGATTCGCTTTGAATATCGACCTTTAGCGTCATTGAACTGTCGAAGACCGACATGTTGTACCATTGAGTCAGGCTGTAGGTTCCCAGACTCGCGGGAGTCACGTTTTGGCTTTGGATGGCCTGTATAATACTGTTTGTTCCATTCAAACCAGGTTCACCTTGAATGCCCTGTTCACCCCGATCACCCTGAATGCCCTGCAGACCCTGATCACCCTTATCACCCTTATCACCCTGAGGACCGATCACACCTTGAATGCCCTGTTCACCTTCGAGACCCTGAGGACCAGGTTTGGCAAACAGGTACGCGCCTACAAGTCCGCTGACTAAAGCGAAGACCAGTGCGACAACGACTGCAAGTAGCATGATTCTCTTGGTATTTGGTGTCGAATTTGAAGAGCTCAACATTTTTATCATCGACTAGCTTGTGTCACAATACAGATATGATTTATGAACCTACAATCAATATGGCCAATTCACCTGACGGAACACACTTTCTTGAGCAGCGTGTTGTAGAGAGAGTGTTTGGGTTTGGGACAAGACTTCACCCCAGCCAACGCGAGCTTGCATGGTATGCATACGAAGAAATACGCCGAAAGCTCCTCGGCTTAAACATTTTTCGAAGCGCGCACGCATCACTAGGGGGTTTTAGCTTTTCTTCCATTTGTCTCGATTACCCAAGCCAATTGAAAGATATATTATTCCTAGTGAAAGGAGTGGTAATCCAGTAGGAAATAGTGCAGCATTTATTGTAAAGGCTATGGTCATCCAGATAAACCCTACTGGAATGAAGGCAATTCCCATTATGAAAAAGGCTCGGTAGTTTGGTTCTTGTACCATTCCTGCCTTCCTTTTTCTCCATACTACCAGCGCTACAAGTAAACCTAGGGCTACCAATATGCCCATAACTGAGACCAGTAACCATACTGTCATTTTTATTCAACCGTGGTTCCAAAAGAATTGAGGCTATAAAAGGTTTCTCTTTCTTACGTTGAGCCATGCTATGCACACTTAGTTAGCAGGATTTAGCCAGAAGCACACGCACATATTCCGTGCAAACGTACAAAGCTCCTCGGCTTAAACGTTTTCGGGAGCGTACCCTCCCTATTTCTGCGGAAACAGGTTACCCTCCCAAAAAGTTTAATGCCTCGTCGCCGACGACCAACTGCGAAGGGCTGTCCCCTATGACAAGCGAAGGACAGCCTCACCTCAAAAGCAAGAAAACGACGCAATTTAAACAGACTCAGCAAAAGGCAACCTACTGCTAAATCAAAGACGCAGTACTCAAGAAGGAACAGCCTACCTAAATGCAAGAGTGATGAAAGGAATGAACACCACAACAGAAAACCCTTATAGAAACAGACATCAAATCGTCAATGTGCCAAAAGATGGTGAAATAATGACACCAACAGAAGAAATTACTAAGACCTATGACGGGTTACGACCAGCACACCAGCCCAAAAACCCAGTAACCCATCCCATCTTATCATCAACGTCCTCATACAACTGAAGAACAATGGCAAGAGCGAAAGCACCATAAGCAACGTGAGCAAATGGTTAAAGCTCCTAAGTCAGCACGTAGACCTAGACAAACCCGAAAGATACGCCGTATTCTGGAATTTCGTGGGAAACCCGCTTTACAGAATGCTTGAAAAGGGCATAGCGGAAGATTGCCGTAGTGAGAAATACCGAAAGAGGCTTTTTGAGAAAATCGACGCTTTAATAAATGAACTCAGACCCGACAAAGAGCTTCTCAGGAAAGGAAAGAAAGAAGAAAGAAGCAGGGCACGGAATAAGAGGTCGCGACCTGATGACTCTCAAGGACGATGAAACTAGCGCGCTCATATTACACGTTGGACGAGGAGGTGAGAGTGAAATTGAAAGAATATGCTTGCATACAAGTTGATCACCACAAAGAAGTGCCTAAGGCAATTGCTGATATGCAGAACTTGGGTTGGCGTCTTCATACCTATCAAGCTACTGGGTGGGGTACAGATGTCAAGCACTACTTACTATTTGAAAAGGGTGACTAACCTCCTCTAGCGCGCGCTATCAACTACAAAGAACGCTCAAGTTTTCTGCGTTAGCTTAGACTCAAAGAGCCTTATCTGTGCGCGCACGCATCTAAGGTTACCAGGTGACTTCGATGAAGATTAGCATCAATATTCAACCTCAATTGGGATATACCTACAATGACATTGTGACATTAGCAAAAGCTGCAGAGGACTCAGGATTCTACTGCTTTACAGTCTCAGACCATTTCTTTGGACCCGTAGAGGGTCATGAGATGCAATCACATGATGCGTGGACAACACTTGCATTATTAGTCCCTCAGACACAGCGTATTCGATTGGGCACACTAGTCACGTCACAATCCTACAGAAATCCAGCTCTTCTTGCGAAAATCGTAGCAAGTCTAGACAATGCATCTAATGGACGAATAGATCTGGGAATAGGAGCAGGTTGGAAAGATAGCGAGTATAAAGCGTATGGTTATCCTTTTCCATCAGCAAAAGAAAGGGTGACCCAACTAATGGAAGCAATTCAAATCATCAACCTACTTTGGACAGAAGAGAGACCTAGTTTCGATGGGGACTTCTACAAGATCAAAGAAACTATGTTTCTACCAAAACCTGTTCAAAAACCGCGTGTGCCGATTTGGGTCGGTTCTATGAAACTCAAAGCGCCAATGATGGAGGAGACTGTCGCTAGATATGCAGATGGAATGGATTATGGTGCAGAAACAACGATCAAAGGCTTCTTAGAGAAGAAAGAGCGAGTCAAGAGAATGTGTGAGAAGGTGGGGCGGGATTTCGAGGAGCTCAGGTGGTCGGTTTCAAAGACAGCGGGAGTAATTGGTGAAGACACTGATGATGTTGAAGAGAGATTGAAGGAAATCACTGAACAAGAGTGGATCTGGATTGCGCGCGCTCCAGAGTCTGTGAAGCAGAAATATTTGGAGACTTTGAGCTCTAAGGAGATTGGTGGAACACTGCCTGTTGTCATCGAGAAGCTTTCAGAATTCAAGGATCATGCAGATATAATGAATATCTGTCTTCCATATTTCGGAAACCTTCGTAAGAATGGATTGGATACCATTCAGATTCTCAAAGAACGAATCCTTGGGGCACTATGAAGACCGCGCATGTGACTTTCAGGACAAAAGCATGTGCGCGCAATTGAGTATGCAACAATACACCGAAAGCTCCTCGGCTTAAACTTTTCGGGAACCTGCCCTCCCTTGCAAAGGTTACCCTCCCAAAAATACATGCATGCCGATAAGATACACGCGCATAATTTAGTATCCATATACCCAAGAGCATTTCTTGTTGAGGTATTCAAGGTAAGGTTTAGAGTTCATTTGTTCGCCAGTGATTTTCTTGATGAGAGCTGGGGGATCATAAAGGTCGCCTTGTTGGTGTACATTTTCTGCAAGCCATTTCTTCACGTTTTGGAAGTTACCTCTGGAGATTTGTTCCTTCCAGTCGGAAACTGACTTTTGCATAGTATTCAGCAACTGACCGCTAAGGATGTTGCCTAATGCATAGGTGGGGAAGTATCCAAAATCGCCTCCAGCCCAATGAACGTCCTGCATGACTCCTTCAGAGTCATTCTAGATGTCTAAACCTAG
>JAOUKM010000040.1 GCA_029882535.1 Candidatus Bathyarchaeota archaeon | reverse complement strand
TTCAAACTTGTCTAGACTACGCCACTCCTCAGGCTCGATACCCATCTGTTTAGAGAACCGCATTACCGACAACGCAAACTTTTTCTGTGTTCCTCTAGGCCTGTTCTTAAGCCACTCTTCAACTTCCGCGTGTTGTTCCATGTATTTTTCAAAGGCTTGCATAACTACAACTACATGTTCTCTTCATTTAAAACTTGTGCTAACGCATTTTCTCCTATTAAAGGAATTACTACAAGAATCTCACAAATGGGTGTAATATTCTACCTGTGTTTCCTAAAGAGTTTGTATTCTTTAAACAAGATTTTGTTTCAAGACCCGTTTCATCCGAGTTCTTTATTCCACTAACTTTCTCAACTGCTTTGCAAAGATATCTTCTGCTTGGAATCATAAAAGAAGCAGTCTTCATTGGCATGATGCCTTTGACATCCTTTTTTAGGGTGGTGTAAATGAAAATTATCAAATGAAACATAAAGCCTTTGTGGGATATTTTTTAAGAAGAATGCTCTTTATCGCTTTCCTTCAAGGTTTTGACTGTAACATATTTCAGTTTTCGTAATATAGTAGAAGCAGCAATTTGACTTAAATCCTAAATTATCGTATTGTTTATTCAGTGTCAAGATATGAGCAACAAACTATCATCCAAAGACTTCATAACTCTTGCAAGGGCATTCTGGAAAAACCACTTACAAGTAAAATACCAAAACCCTGATGCTTGGATAAGCTACTTGACAAAATAGAAGGTCTTCAAACCTTTCTTCATAGCTAATTCTTTCTTTAAAACGACAGTTAGGCAAGATTTCGTAAAAAAGTAGGATCTAGTAGTGTTATGCTGCGACAGGTATGATGCTTTCAGCAATTTGTCTTCTCGATGTGGAATATTTACCCTCGGTTTCGTTTCTTGCAACTACTATTTGTGATTCTAATCTTTGTTTGGATTCTGGTGCTAAATCCTTCGATTTCGCAATGTTCTTTTCAATTTTGTTTACTTCCTTTTCTGCATAGCGTCTCATGTCTTCAACTTTCTTCAGTGCATCTACTTTGATTTTCTCAATTTTGTCAAAGTCTTTCTGAACGTCTTTTACTCGTTTGTTCAGTCTTTCTATTACCTTTTGCAGCTTTTCGCTATATTCTCGTTCGGAAGTACCGCCCATTTTCTTGAACACCTCTCAAATCTGTCGTCTGTCGCAATACTTAATAAAGTTTATGTCTTATTGATAAGCAAAAACACATAAAACTAAAAACTTCTGTTAGCTCTAAAATCAAACATCACCAATTCGATTTGGCGTCTATTAGCCGCCTATTTGGAATCAAAATAAAATCCAGAGGGATTCAGGTGCTACACACAGCCTAAAGCTCACTTTCATATTTTAAACCTATAATATAGGGTCTAGTTTATGGGTAACGCACACACTCCAACCGTACCCTCCAACACTACTATAAAGAACAAGCATCCCAAACATTCCTTGGAGAAAACAGCCAATTGGCGAAATGCCAAATCTGCAGCATCCACTCACCTCTAATCTCAGCTCAACTAGGCATTTGCCTAGACTGCATCCGTTCAAACCCGGAAAAAGCTCTACAAATTAGCAACCAAATCCACGCCGAAACTAGGCAAGCTTTCAACTTACCCGCAAACCCGCCAAAAACACCCGATGGCCTTCAATGCGGCCAATGCGCCAACAAATGCAAAATAGCCGAAGGCAGAAAGGGATACTGCGGTCTCGTGGAAAACCAAGATGACAAGCTAGTACGCCACGGTGGAACACCCGAAAAAGGCATACTGCAATGGTACCACGACCTGCTACCGACAAATTGCGTCTCATGGTGGTTCTGCCCAGGATGTACAGGCGCAAGCTACCCAAAATACGCCTACAAACCAAAAGCAGAGATAGGCCACTCAAACCTGGCCGTTTTCTACGGCAGCTGCAGCACAGACTGCCTTTTCTGTCAAAACTGGCACTACCGAAACCTAGCCCGAAAACACAAACCAACAATTTCAGCCGAACAGCTGGCATCCAAAGCATATGAAAAAACCTCATGTATCTGCTTCTTTGGAGGCGACCCCTCCACTCAAATGCCCCACGCCCTGAAAACAAGCCAAATAGCCTTAACAGAAGCCTTAAACAAGAACCGAATACTACGCATCTGTTGGGAAACAAACGGTCGAATGCTCCCAAACTACGCAGAACAAGCCGCAGAGTTTTCACTGAAAAGCGGTGGAAACATGAAATTCGACATAAAAACGTGGGATGAAAACCTTAACAAAGTGTTATGTGGAACATCAAACAAAGCAACCCTTGAAAACTTCCAAAAAATAGGCAAAAAATACTACAATCAAAGACCAGAACTCCCCCTTCTAACCGCCAGCACACTTCTAATACCAGACTACGTGGACATAAAAGAAGTGGAAAATATCGCCAAATTCATTGCAGAGGTAAACCCTCAAATCCCCTACACCCTCTTGGCATTCTTTCCAGCATACATACTAAACGATTTGCCAACCACAAACAGAAAAAACGCCAACAACTGCTATGACATTGCAAGAAAATACTTAGACAACGTAAGAATAGGCAACATCCACCTGCTTTCGTAGATAATCCAGACACGAAAACATCTATAAAAGAAGCTATGAAATAGTCGACAAGGGTGAACAAAGATATGTTGCTAGTCCAAATTTCTGATACCCATTGCGGTTCAATGTTTCGAAACAAGGTTTTACAAGATGCTATAAGAGAAATTAACGCCATGTCTCCAGACGTAGTTCTAGTAACTGGAGATTTAACTGAAGACGGATTGATGTCCTAATTCCAGACAGTTGCAGCACAAATGAAGAAGTTGAAAGCTGACAAGGTTATTTATGTAAGCGGAAACCACGACTACCGCTCTACGGGATACCTACTTTTCAGACGATTGTTTCCCTTCTTACAAATAACCGATATAGAGGACATCGTTATTGTCATAGTTAGCTCTGCAAGGCCAGACAGAGACGACGGAGAAGTAGGTCACAGACAAAATCTCTGGCTTGAAAGCGCCCTCGCAAAGCATCAAGATAAACTGAAAATAGTGGCAATCCATCATCACATAATTCCTGTTCCAGAACGGGTGCTGATCAAATCACTGTCATAGACGCGGGCGACGTTCTGAGAAGCCTAACAAAATCTAAAGTAGACCTTGTGTTATGTGGACACAGACACAGACCGTGGCGATGGCAAATCGAAAACATGAAGATAATCCACGCTGGAAGCGCGTCTTGCGAAAAACTCCGTGGTTTCTTCTGCAACTCCTACAATGTCATAACGATAAAGAAAAACCGAATAGAAGAAAAACTGAAAATAGTAAATAGCGATTTCGTCGACTTTGACGACATAGTGAAAATGAGAGAGGTTTTGCAAGCATTCGACATAACACAGTAAATAGCTTCGTCAACACGCAAAAGTTAGAAATTCTATTAGCCACCGTGGGAGACCGGAATCAAAACTAACTTGTCTCCATCTCTAACTCTAGTTTTGAGTCCATCCAGCACACCTATCTCTTTATTGTTCAATAAAACGAGCACATTTGGTCGAGGGTCGTCGAGTTCTGAATCAATCAAAGCCTGTTTAAATTCGGATGAGAAAGAGTTTGTGAGTTCAGAAATAACATCTTTAACAATTGCAGAGCTGTCAATTTTCAGCGAGACAGTGCTTTTTCCGGCTAGTTCTCGTAGAACGCCTACAAGGTTTACTTTTATTGTGATTGTCAGCTTTATCATTCCAGATTAAAATTTTATGCTGTTTTTTATCAGGAAATTTGACAAAATCGCATTACGCTTTTTCTCCAGTGAAAAGCTCAACAATATCGGACGCAATCTGTAAGATATCGTCAACATGCTCAAATGTCTTAGGAAGCTTTGAATCAGGTGTTTGGGAAAGCTTCTGTATTGTCCGCTCAATTTCGATTAAACACTTAAGCACGGGTTCGTCAGTTGATTGTTCTTGGTTGTAAAATGCTTGATATACAATGGATTCTATGAAGGCGGGGTCACCTAAGCTGTAGTATATTGCTGCTTGTGCCTTTCTCATGGCTTCAAGAATTAAACTGTGTGCGATAGAAGGCGTTTTCTGAGCTGCTAGAAGTTCTGCCTTTGCCTCTCTTAAGTAGCGGAGCGCCCATCCTTTCCTGTAATCACCCATTGTAGACATCTAGTCTTCAACTCCTACTCTTCCTCTTCTTCAGCGCCTTCTTCTGCTTCTCCTGCATGCGCAATTGATTTTAACCTGGTAATATATCCTGCTATCCTATTTCTAAGCTTAGCCGAAGAAATTTGAGCTAACGATTCTACAACTTTCTTATTGTTTTGAAAGTCGGTACTAAACTTATCTGGATATAGTGCTACTAGTTCGCGGGCGCTTTTTTTCACATGTTCTGGCCGCACTTTCCCCAAAGTTTTCATTCATCCTTACAATTCTTTCCTCTTTTGGCATTTTTTAATAATTGTGACTTCCATAAAAGCAATTTGGTTATGTCTGTTCTATTTCGAAAAAACTCTCAAAGTTTTTGAAAATCTGTTCAGCCACTTCTGATTTTTCTTTACTTTTTATTTCAGCTATTGCACCTGCCACTTGAGGTATAAACGTGGGTGAGGTCATTTCTCCTTTAAAAGGAGGTTCGAAGTAGCGGACGGGACCATCGGTTTCAGTCAGCAAATGGGTGAGGGGAATTCGACGTACAATGTCCCTTATGTGACTTGAATAAACTGTTAGAGGGCCTTCAGTGATATAATATCCACGTTCCACTATTTCAGGCAGTAATTTCATCGGATTGCTAAACCAGTGTAACAGTACTTTTTTGATGTTGTAAGAGGAAAGTATGTCCATAATTTTCGATGTGGTTCCTCTTGAGTGAATAATTGCTGGCAAGGAAAGTTTTTCGCTTAGCTGCAACATCTTGCAAAACACTTCATACTGCATGTTAAGAAGCTCTTGTTTTCCTTCCTTCAAATACTTGTAGTCTAAGCCTATTTCACCAATTGCAACTACTCTTTCATGCTGTTTATGGTTAAGGATCAAGTTTGTTGTGTGTTCTAATTCGTTTGGAAGCAGTCCTTTGATGTTCCACGGGTGGATTCCCAAGGCAGCATAGACAACTTTAGGATGTTTTTCAGCTAGTTTAATGCTTTGGAGACTTGTTTGCAGATTCATCGAGTTAGACACCAAAGCAACAACGTTTGACCTTTTAGCGTCTTTTATAATTTCGTCGATGTACGCTTCGTATTCTGAATCTGACAGATGTACATGCGCGTCTACGAATCTCATGGCTTTTTCAGTGTTCGTTGCTGGTTTTTATGTATTGCTGTGTGACTGCTAAGAAAGAATTTTGTCTGAGAACTGAGGATAAGGGTTAAATACTGGCTTAAATAGAAAAAGAGGCTACAGAGATGGTTAAATGGCTAATTTAGAGTTGTCTATTGCGCCTATGCACCGAATAATCAAAAAAGCCAAAGCTGACAGAGTGAGCGAAAGTGCAGCAAATGCCTTAGCAGTCGCCCTTGAAGATATTGGCATTAAAATCGCTAAAGAAGCGATTGAATATGCAATGCACGCAGGACGTAAGACTGTGAAGAAAGAAGACATCGAGATTGCTACGAGAAAAGTGGTAGGAAAATAGCTTCCTCTTCCCTTTTTTATCTTTAAGATGCTGGAAAAGTTATTTATGTGCTCAAACAAATCATAATGCTGGCTAGGGAAAAAATTGCGTTCGGATTATCTCCTATACATATTCGGCGTAATACTCTTAGTAGTGGTCTGTTACACCATATTCAATAGTGCCTCTTTAGAAGAACCTATGGGCGGAATGCTGATTTACAATGCGATTGTTTTTGTCTTAGCCCTGTTCGGAATTACAGCTTTCATTTTTGGTTACAGTCTGCGACCTAAGAAACAGAAACTGCTTTCCATCATACCTTCTCCAGCTGTTGAATCCCTTATGGAGTTAACACGAATAAAGGAATAGGTGAAAAAAGAGCTGAGCAACTGAAAGCGCTGGGTATTGCTACAGTAATAGCTTGCCGGCAGCTTCTGCTGAAGAGTTGGCAGAAAAACTACAAATCTCATCAAAAATCACTGATCATGGATTAAAAACGCTAGAAATCTGCTGTTAGAAAAATAGCTTTATAACATTTCAATCCTGATTATGTGTCGCTTTTCAAGACGTTTTATGGCGTCGAGAAACTCATTTTTCTTTTTTCCACTCAGCTTGAAGTGTAACAAGATTTCTCTTAGTGGCATTTTTACATGACCAAACCTAGTAAATTGCGCTCGCAGATAATTGACTACTTGCCTTTCCACACGTCCACATTTCCAAGTGGTATTACACACTAAGACGGCGAAAGCTTTCAAACGCCCTTGAGTCCTCCTTTTCTGGTAGCCCTGCCAACAGTTCTTTTCTCCAACTTCCTAATTATTCTAACAAACCTGAGACTTTAGAATTTTCCATTAAAATTCTGGGATTTTGTGTAAAAGCATCCCTTCTATAGTAACAGGATTCATCGATAAAGCTAAGTTATAAGCGTCGTTAAGCTTCGACGCTCGCTCAGCGTATACTTCAAACAAAACATCATTTCTCTTCACCTTGTATCCCCTCTTCCAGCGTAACGCGACTCCTGCCCCTTTTTCTCGGGGAGCTCCAGCCGCTCTAGCGATGGCAGTTATTGCAGCATTGCTGACGTTCGTTACAAATCCATCACAAGGCGCTTTAAGCGCCACGGTGTGTTGTCCAATGTTAATGTCATCGGGGCGAATTTTTGGGGGGCCTCCTTGAATTTCGATAATTTCTCGCATTTTTTCTAAAGCCTTTCCAGAAGCAAGGATTCCTTTAGCCAAATCCTTACCTTGGCCCGGTTGGGCTACAAATCCCATCTCTAGGAGTATACCTGCTAATGCTGTGGATTTTTCAGCTAGGCTTGCCGGTCCTTTTCCTTGTAGTGCGATTAATGCTTCTCGTGCTTCTAATGCTGGACCTACCATGTGCCCGACGGGTTGTCCTCCATAAGTGATGCCGCATTGAAGGTGTATGTTGAAGCGCTCACTTAGTTCCACGAAACTTTTAGCGAATTTTTTTGCACCTTCTACCGTAGTGACTTTTGCTCCTTCTCCTACAGGAATGTCAATTACTACATGATCTGCCCCAACTGACAGTTTTTTGGAAAGAATGCTTGCCAGCATTTGTCCAAAAGGGTCTATATCCAGTGGATGTTCAATACGAATTAGTAAGTCGTCAGCTGGTGCAATGCCGAGTTTTCCGCCCCAGACGATTGCTCCAGAGGTTTTTAATGCAATTTCTTTTAGTTCTGCGGCGTCGAATTCAACGTCAGCAACCACTTCCATTGTGTCAGCGGTTCCTGAGGCGCTGGTTATAGCGCGGCTGCTAGTTTTTGGAATCAACAGTCCAGCTGCTGCTACGATGGGAACGATTAGCAGTGTGACTTTGTTGCCCGGCACACCTCCTATGCTGTGTTTGTCATAGCATGGGCGGTCAAAATCGATTATCGTTCCTGTCTCAACCATGGCGCGGGTTAAGTATTCAATTTCGTCCATTGTTGAGCCATGAAATTCCTCGGCTAAAAGGAAAGCAGCAATCTGTACTTCGCCAAGTCTGTGGTTGACGACGTCTTGTATTATAGCGTGGTATTCTTCTTTAGTTAAAGGCTTGCCATTCATCTTCTTATGAATAAATTTTATCGATTCTGGCGGCTTCGCCGAGGAAACAGAGATTTTTGCGCCTTCTTTAACCTTGAATTCTTCATAAACATCTCTGAAAATTCCGATTTCTCCCTGTTTCAAATAAGATTTTGTAGTATCAACGAAGGCTACTGCCTTTCGTTTTCCAAAAGTGATTTTCACCCAATCGTGAGCTAAAATTCCGATTTCTTGAACGTCTTTTTCGTGAAGTAAAATCATTCGTTTGCCAACTTCTAAATCAATTATTTTTGCCTTGAGCTTAATCATCTGAAATTCCTCACAGCACGCTATTCAGAGGTAATTTAGATAAGTGTTATGTCTTCGTGGTTTCGCTCTTTTGGATGATTTTGTTTCTCGAAAATTTTCGTTGCGGTTAGTATCGTGTTTTACACTAACAAAATAATTCAGCAGGCTTGTGGAGTGTACGCACTAACACGTTAGGTTTACGTCTGCCTTTCTTGCTCGTAAACAACAGTCTCGCGTGTTTGTGTTCCAACAGGATATTCTGTTATTTGTTCCGTTGTCACACGATTCGGATCTGTTTGTTCTTGAGATGCCGCCTGAGCTGTTGCTCTTGTTTGTTGTGGTTGCGCTGTTGGTTTTAACGGTGCTACGGGTTGGGTTCGTGTTATAGAAGTTTTCTTTCGAATGCTTGGTTGCATTGAAAATCTGCCCCATATGTAAGCTTCGCGGAACCCACCACCCACAAACACAAGTACTCCAAACAAGATGAGGCCTATGTAAACGGTGGCGCTGCTTGCGGATAGTGTAACTATAGAAGCAAGTCCCCATATAATTAGAATCAAACCTAAGCCGCTTAGAAGACCATTGATAAATGCGCTCAATCTATGGTTTTCTATTTTTGTTTGCAAGTGAATCACAATTTTGAAGAGGTGTATTTGTGATATAATGATTATGAAATTGTAATAACGATGCTGAATCCGAGTCTAACTATGTAAATAACGAATGAGCATTCCAAAAAATTTTTAACATTATAGCGCTAGGCAGTGCATAAGGAGGCTTAATATGAAAAGTGTTGAATCTAAAATCAAAAGAGTAGTTTTTTCTAGGCTCTTTGAAGATGAGGACTTGCTTACGACTATTACTTCGACAGCTAAACAAAACAATGTCAATTCCGGCTTCTTCTTCCTCATAGGCACCCTGAAAAAAACAGTTTTAGGCTACTACAAAGAAGGAAAATATGAGCCAATTGAGAAAGACGGCCCGTTGGAAATAGTTTCGTGCATGGGAAACATTTCTGTTAAAGATAAGGCTGAGCTTGTTGTTCATGGGCATATAGTGGTTAGCGACAATAAAGGTGATGCTTTTGGGGGTCATATTTTGCCAGGATGTCTGGTTGGTGCGACAGCTGAGCTTGTGTTGGTTGAGGTGGAAAGTGGAGCCCTTAAAAGGGAGTTTGACGCACGAAGAAACCTTTACCTTTGGTTCCTAGAAAAGTAGCTATATGACTTGAAGCAAACTACTGCAGAATTTTCCGTAGTCTAACTCCATCTTCTCTTAGATAATAGTGGTCTTTCAAGTGCTCAATTTCAACATAGCCTAATTTTTTATAGAGTTCACGTGCAGCCACATTGTCAACTTTTACTTCTAAATAACAAACATTGACTCCTTTACTTCTAAGAATTTGTTCCAAATTCCAAAGTAGTCTCAGCCCTACTCCCCTTCTGCGAGCCTTTATGGCAACATCCAACGTGAAGACATGGCCCGCTTTTTCATTGTTCCTTTCATAAATCAATGCGATAATGAAACCTACAATTTCATCGTTCATCTGAGCCAAAAGGCTTATTGAGTTTGGGTTTCCTAAGAGAAATGCTGTTTGTTCCTTCGAAAAAGCTTCAGATGTGAAACATTCTTTTTCAATGCGGTAGAGCTTTTCTAAGTCGTGAACTTTCGCTTTCTTTATACTAATAGACATAACATCTTCTCTATTACTCATTTTTACACGAAGCTTATTAGAGGTTTCAAATTTTCGAATGAACGAATTTTAACCAAGTCTGGATAAGCTATGTCTTTGCCTACACCATATCTTTTTTCTATATTTGACGCTGAATATGTTTGCGCGCAACTTCACTTATTACTTCTTTTCTTGCCCGTATTTGAGAAAACATGTTAAGCTTACGTGCGTCTCTTTGAGTGATTAGACGTTTTGACAAATATCGGTAATCACATTCGCATTTGAAACTCACAAACTCATATGACTGTGTGTTTATGATTGGTTCCATTTTTGAAATCGGTGCGTCACATTCCGTTTGCTGTTTGTGTAGTTTCCACAAGATAACAAGTTCATCTAAAGTTAAAGGTCGTAATTTTTTAGCCTGAGTGAAGAACCAAAAACTATTTGCACCGAGTATGAACCAAAAGATCCATAACAGCAAATCCAGCATTTCTAGTACACTTGCCTTTGTAGAATATTGAAACATCTAAAACCTATCTTATTTAAATTATGTGAAATGAAAAGATAAATGCTTAACATTTTGAAGTCGGATTCAGAATGATAAATAAATCTTTTTTTGTACTTGTTTAAACCTGTACATGTGGGTCTTCTGAAAATCTTCTCACATGCCTCCTCCGGCGAAACATGGGTATAAAGAAAAATCACACGAAGATTCATCTTTTAACGTATATGCGCACTAAACGCGTTCAAATAACCGATTTGGCTGCACGCATATTAACTGGATATATCTCTAAACCCGAACATTTCTAATGGAACCCCCAGAAACTCTATCTAGCTGCTCACTCAAGGTATCAGAAATAATCTCTTTAACCATTTTTCCGCTTCAAACTCTACCAGTTGGGTTGGGTATTCTGACAGAATCTTCTTTATGCCCTCCTA
>JAOUKM010000039.1 GCA_029882535.1 Candidatus Bathyarchaeota archaeon | reverse complement strand
TGCTTGAAGATGCTGTACCACGATACTACACAAACAACTACACAAAACAGTACATCAAGAAATAAGCCTAATTCAAGCTTTAAATCACTAGAGAAGTTCGATGCTTACGTATACTTCCTCTGGCACTCGTATTCTCATAATTCGCCGCATGACCCGTTCTTCCGCGTCAATGTCAATAAGCCTCTTATGAATGCGCATTTCCCACTTATCCCAAGTCGCGGTACCTGCCCCTGAAGGAGCCTTCAAAACTGGAACTTTAAGTTTTTTTGTCGGTAAAGGAATTGGCCCAGTCATTTTGACGCCTGTCTTTTCGGCGATGGCTTTCAGTTCGTTACATACGTCTTCTAACCGCTTGTAATCGGTGCTTGTAAGTCTTATTCGCGCTTTTCTCGCCATCGCTGTGGTTTCTCCTAGTAACTTCACTTATCCACTATTACATGTTTTAAATACTTTTTCCCTAACTTCTGGATTTAATACTTATACTTCTCAAACATCTTAGGCTCCCTAAACACTTAAACTCTGTTTATAGTCGTGAAATATTCGAAACCTGCTGCCGACAGTTCTTTTGCTTCCTCAACCGATGTAGCTGTGGCAACTTCATAATCATCTTCCTCAAGTTGAACAAGCTGTTCAAGGCCTTTGAACAAAAAAATGGGAGGGATCGCGGGTGATTTCTCCACTGTAGGAGAGTTCAAATTTCACCTACAGCCTCCAGCATGCATTTACATAGAGTTGAGTGTATTAGTTTTTATTTTATTTTCCTACCACACTATTCATGATGATAGCTTCTCTTAGCGGGCTAGAACTCATGCTCTTGTTCGTTTGGTTTATCGTGGGCATCTTAGTGGGTATTGCATTTGACATTCTCTGGTGGAAGACTGGAATGAACAAGTATGAAAGGAGCGTAGAATTTTTCGAACACTATCACTGGGGTATGGTGTTGCTGATTCTTATGAAAATCTTGCTTGCAGTAAGTGATGTATTCTCATCTTTTGCAGGGACAAGTATTGTACTTATTCTCGTCGAGGCAACTCAAGAACATCCTTTTGCACTGAAATCAAATCATCAATTATCATCGACAGCAATTGGAGCATTTCTCTTTGTTTTGGTTGTTTTCATCTAAGGATTTATATGTCTAATTTTTTCAAAGAGCTTGTTCGTGTATAATTCGGTCAAAAATGCGCATTTCTGATATGTATTTGTGGTTCAAACGAGTTAAATACTCAGCATTTTAGTTTGAAGCAGAGTGTATTTAATGCCTAGATCAAAACGAAATGGCAAACGTCGAGTTCTTAGCAAGTTGGAGGAGGGGACAACTGTCTGTTCCTATATAGGGTGTGGCAAATCCTTCGGTAGACCAATTGAGGTCAGAGTTATTGGGCCAGATAATGCGCCCAAAATTTACGATGCTTGCCCTTATTGTTTCTCAAGAGTGATCCATCCCAATCAAGATCCAAAGCCCGTAGAAAAAATCTCACTTCCTACTATCACCTCAAATGAAGATTTAGATAGGGAACAGGGTAGCGAAAAGAAAGGCAAACCAACTGGTTGTTCGCATTCATTTGGATATCTCAGCAACCGTCCCAAGGGCACCTCGATTCCAGATTCCTGTCTAACATGTCCTAAAATCACAAAGTGTATGCTTCAATAGGTCGATGGACCCATACTGCATAAAAAACGGGAGTTGTGGGAGATATCGCCACCACATAAGTTTTAAATTTTTTTTGCCCATTCTCATATTGAAAAACCATAAGAGCTTATCTATAGCAGCAACCATAAATGCAGAGAATGGAAAATGGCGCAACAAAAACTGGAAGCCAAAGCGTTGCTTATTGATTTGGATGGAACAATAGTTGACTCTTTAGAAGCTTTTGCTGAAGCTGCAGAAACTGCGCTCTCTACAATTGGGGGCAGTCAAAGCTCTGATAATGTGGGTTTGGAAATAGCCCGACGTTTACAGCGTAACCTTCTGCTCGACGAATTCTTTAATAAAACTAATGTAGATGAGGATTTGAGAGAGAAGTTCCTAACGTTATTCTTGCAATCTTTCTATAAAATCGCTCCAAGCAAAACTAAACTCTTCCCAAATGTCGATAAAACTCTACGAAAGCTATCGAGAAATTTTCTGCTTGCTCTTATCACCCGCCGACGTGTCCCAAAAAGGCTGGTGAAGAAAGAACTAGAACGCTTGCATCTTGACAGCTATTTTACGACGATTGTAACATCGCTGGAAGTTGAGAGACCTACACCTTTTCCAGATGCCATTCTAAAGGCGGCAGATGAACTTCAAGTGCCAGTCCATGACTGTGTGGTGGTTAGCGATTCTGGAGTTGATGTCCAAGCAGGCAAGTCTGCTGGTGCAAAAACGGTTGCTGTACTCTCTGGCTTATTTAAGAAAGAAGAGTTGATAAAGGAAATACCTGATCTCATTATAAAAGATATTACATGTCTTCCTGTGCATCTTCTAGCAACTTAGACTAACGCTATTCCTTTTCATGAATCACCATTTACAGAAACGTATTGAATACATCTGACTAGACGTACAAATTTCTTTAATGCCTGAACTTTTCTGGTTCTAAATGGCTTTTGGTAGCGCTTAGAAAAACCTGCGCTTCTTTTTAGACTCATGCTGCTCAGGTTCTGGACTTGTTTCCGGCGCAAAATCTGATTCCATTACTACCATTTCTTCTTGCTGCGCTTCTTCCGCCGCTTCTTCTATGATCTCTGGTGGTAGTTGTTCCTGAACTTCGGTGGGGGCTTTTGATTTCTCTTGTGGCTCTTTCAACTTCTTTTCAAGTTCTTTTATCCTAGATTCAAGTTGATTAATTGCTTCACGCCTTGTCTTGACTTTCTCGTCTACCTCTTGAATTTCCAGCTTTTCTTCAAGAATCTTGACTTTCTCGTCTAAGGTTTTTTCTCTTTCTTCCATCGATTGAAGTTCATTTTCCAGGTCAGTTTTCTTCTTTTGCAGTTCTTCTAGCTCTGGGGGACTCATAATTGTTCACTCACAGTGTTTCTACAAAGACTTGGGATAAGTAAGTTATGAAGTTAAAATCAATATTGGAAATATTTTAGGAATATCGCTTAGAAATTACCCGATTCGTGATTCTTAGAAGATTGCCTTAGAGTCGCATGTACTTTGTATGCTGCCTACATGTTGAGATTGAGAAGTTAATAAGAGAAATTAGAGCTCATAGGGAAAAAGGACTCTCTCCTCAGATTATAAAGAAGGAGTAAGATGTCAATGGAAATTTACACCTTTATGGCTACAACCTACATTAAGCGGACATATGGCATCATAGTTCTAAATATTACTAACAGAAAATATTACTCAAAAAATGTTATAGAAGATATTATAAATAACGCTTAATTAAGACGCTGAGTGGAATATTTATCGGAGAAGGCTCTGGGAAGAAACAACAATGAACTTTCTTGAGCTGTTGCTATCACAATGCTTGAAAGACCATAATCCACTGTTAGATCTCCAAAGCTCAGACCGACGAGTTTTACAGATAGCTTGTGAAGACTTGATAAACTTCTTAAAGGTTCACTGGAAGCTGATTGGCCAAGAGAATAGCGATTACGATTTAATTGAAAAAGTTCAAGAGTATTTCAAAGACAACTCCGAAGAGTTTTCAGAGTTCGTAAGCATATGGGCTGGTCTTTGGATCAAGAAGTGGAACGAAAGAGTTAAGCTTCTCATAGGAAACAACGGTTCTTCTCAATGGTCCAGAGTGAACAAACGGTTAAAAAATGCAGAGTCCCCTTGGAGGCAGCTCAAAAAACGCGGGGAGCTCAAAGATATTCTAGTAGAATCTTTGATACGGAACGGCGAAATCTGTGGGACCTCTATAATGTCAGAAAACTTGCTGAAACTTGAACTTGGAGCATCTAAAGAAAAACATTGCTGGAGCAGCGAGCAGGAAAGGCTTCTTAATGTTGTAAACATGACTCTGCGTAAAGCCAGACAGCTATCCTACAGCAAAGGTCCTCTCATCTTTGTGAAAGTTGACAAAAAATACTTTGCACTTCATTAATGCGTCTCTTTGTCTCGGATGAAAATTAGAAGCATGTCATCTTGTTCTTTTACCTTGAAGAGTTTTGGTGCGCCATGAATATGTTTTCAGAATGGCTAAGACTCCATAGCCGCATGCGGAGCATCTTTTTTTCTTTATGTTATAGGCTCTTCTTCCGCATCTCCTACATTTGATGTGTATAAGTTTTCTTCCATGTTTTCCGAAGGATGCGGTGCCTTTTCCCAAGTTTTTCACCTTGGAGGCGGCGAGATTATTACCACGTTGTCGCCTCGGACGATTAGGATGTTTAGTTTTTTGATGTTTTCAGGGTCTGTGGTGTCTTCTGTTTCGTCGAGGACTAGGTTTAGGTGTTGGTCGAATCCTTTTAGTTTTCCTCGTAGGCTTTTTCCGCCTTTTAGGCGTACGAGTACTGTTTTTCCTATGCTTTCTTGGAGGATTTGGGTTGTCATTTCGCTCATTTTTTGCCCTCTTGCTAATGTGTGTCTTTTAATAGGTGAAATCATTAATCATTTAAATGTATCTATATGGTTTTTGCTTTGTTTTGAGAATTGTGTGTGTGGTGCGGTGACTAGACTGTTCTATTAGGTTTCAAATAGACGGTTGATGTGGGTGTGTTTGTAGCGTTGGTAAAAGAGAAATAGGGTTGTGTGCTATAGTGGTGTTGTGTATGGAGGAGGTGAGTGTTAAGATATGAGTGAGACTGAGGGTTCGGTTGTTGCGCCTGAGCGGAGTGAGCAATATTCGGGTTCTCCTACTCCGTTTGCGTTTTTCTTAGCGTTGTGTTTGGTTTTTCTGGTGTTGACTGTTCTTGCTTTTCCTAACGTTTTGTCTGCCCTGTTCGGCATTATTGCCTTCGTTGCGTTGGGGTTCTTGCCTGGTTGCGTGGCGATTAATAAGGAGTGGGAAGAGGCTATTGTGTTGCGGTTTGGGAAGTTTCAGCGGTTGGTGGGTCCTGGCTTCTTTTTTAAGTGGCCTTTGGTGGAGAGCTTTTTGAAGCAGGATAGGCGGATTATTACTTTGGATGTTTCGCGGCAGGAAGTGATGACTAAGGACAACATTAGCGTGACTATTGATGCGGTGGTGTTTATGAAGGTGGTGAACACGAAGGATAGTTTGGTAAATATTCAAAACGTTTGGAACAGTGTGACGAAGTATGCGCAGACGACGATGCGAGATGTAGTGGGAAACGTAGAGTTGGATGATTTATTGGCGAGGCGGGATGAAATTGCGAATAGGATTGCGGAGATTGTGGAGCAGGAGACGCAAGATTGGGGTGTGGATATTACTTCGGTGAATCTGCAGACTGTAGAGTTGCCTGAGAGTATGAAACGAGTGATTGCGCGGCAGGCTGAAGCTGAGCGAGAAAAGCGAGCGGTAATTATTAAGAGTCAAGGCGAGTTAACGGCTGCTGAGAACTTGGAGAAGGCGGTAAAACAGATGAGCAATCGAGCTTTGTACTTGCGTACGTTGTCGAGTTTGGAGGACATTAGCTACGATCAGAGCAATACTATTGTGTTTGCGATTCCAATGGACATGGTGAAAGGAGAGATTCTAGGATTGTCAGCATTTGCAGGGGCAAACAAAGCAGCAAAGGCGTCGCAACAGCAGAAGAAAGAAGGGGAAAAAGATTAACAAATTCTTGAGTGGAGACTGTGTGAGCGCGTTTGGCGAGAGAAGAGTATGAATAATAGAAAGTCCTATTTACCTTAATTTATCCTGTAAGAATGATTGAAATGGGAAACCAGCATATCATGGTTCGTACTAGAGCTGTGATTTTTGATAAAAAAGGTAAGGTGCTTGTTCAACATCATTCACGTTCCGACCCCGATTTCTATAGGCTACTAGGTGGTGGAGTCAAATTCAGAGAAAAGGTAGAAGATTGCATAATCCGTGAGATAAGAGAGGAAGCTGGATTGGATGTTAGAGTTGACCGTCTTCTCTGGGTGCGTGACTTTTTTGATGAAAGTCCATATCATTCTGTTGAACTGTTTTTCTTGGCAACTGTGGTGAAGGGGAAGTTCAAGCCATCTCCAGAGGCTGAAAACATTGAATTATTGTTTATGAGCCTTGAAGAGCTGGAAAAACTTGTATTTTATCCCAAAGCGTTCATTCCCAAACTAAAACTTCTTAGAGATAACAGAAACTGGATTGAAGAAAACCCATATGTTAGATCAGCGAACTAAGTTTTTCTTGTTTGTTGAGTTTCTCGATCATTTCAACGCATTTTTCTATGCTACTTTTCCAAGTCAGCAATCCAGCCCTTATAAAAACGCTCTTTTTGTTCCCCTTTTCTGTTGATAACGAATCTGGAATAACTAAGTTGTGGGTAACCATTTAAACATAGAACCTTATACGATTTCTAAAGCGTGTCAATCAAAAATGAGCCAAAACAGGAAAAAAGCGCAGCCCAACTCAGCTAGCAGCGTTGAAGAGTTAAGCAAAAAGCAAGACCTGATAATAAAACGCTTAGACACTCTTGAAACATTGATTCTTGAAAAGCCCGAATATGAAGGCTTAGCGGCATCATTACGGCTCACAAAAGTAGGTTTAGGCTTGTACGAAGAACCTTTGAAAATCGCGGCGCGACTAAAAACGGCAGAACGAGTCATGAAAAAGCCAAGGGTTGCCAGAGACGAAATGAGCTGATGCACAATACAAGCCCTCGCCGTAAAAGGACCCCTAAACATCTCAGCCATAACACGACAAGCTCAAGCCATGCGAGGCACAGCCTCAAGACGCATAATCAGACAACGTGTAAAGCAACTAGAAAAAGAAAGCGTAATCCGCCAAACAGAGGGCTTCGGCAAAAAATACGAACTAATCGAACAGTGACCAAGTGACTGCCCACTTTTCCCCACGATACTAAACTAGAGTGCCCACACCTTCTATTATAGTGAGGTGAGTGAAACATGGAAAAAAGTTTAGATAAAAGCAAGCTGTTCGGAATAAGGAAAGCAACTTCACAAACAGTTATATCAACTACAAGCAATGACATCTCAATCACACAACGTAACAACTGCACAATAGAAAAAGCATTGTTGGAAGCGGAACGCAAAAAAGCTGAAGCCACCATAATACACACAATACTGAGACGTTACACTCTAGTCCGTTAACAACAAGAGGTGAAAAACAAAATGCTAGAAAAAAAGGATAGAAACAGAGAAAAAAGCCCGCGAGAAGACGCAGAAGAAGTTAAGGAAATCCTAAGCGCCGTCTCAACCCAGATTCCAGCACTCATCAAAAGCATCATCGCAAGCGTCTTCAGCGAAGAGGCAGGACGCAGCATGGGCAAGGCTGCAGGAGCTTTCTACAAAGAACTAAAAGACAGCGGAATACCAAACGACATGGCCCTGAAAATGACAGAAGACTACATGAAAACGTTCACAGGATTCGGCGACCTTCTCAAACAAATGGGCAAAGGTCCATTCTCCCAACACAAAAAGACAGAAAAGAGCGCAGTAAAATCTGAAAACGAAGAAGACTAGGCCCCCAGCCTCCCACTCCACACGGAGCCACCGACTTGCGAATACAAACAATCCTCAACATAATCCCCCAAACCATTCAACTACTCTCCCAACTATTTCTAATCTGGATAACATTAGACTGGAAAGTGAGAAAAACAAGAAAAGCGTTCGAAGAAGAACTCATTCGTAAAGGGATATCCAAAAAAGCCGCAAAACAACTGAGCAAACAAATCAAAATCGCCAAAGACCAAATCATGAGCTCACTCTGGCAATTCGCCTTCAAATAAGCTTTATTCCGTTCCCTTACTCCCTTTTATGTCGGTTTTCTCTACGCATTAAATTTCCCAGTTTTTCAGATCTTCGAAAATCTGAGAACAACACAAAGAAGAAAACGAGACTTCATAGCCTAGCGACTTAGCCAACTCGATCGCTTCTTCTGCTGGAAAAGCGACTGCGTTTACGCCAGACTTCACCGCCAAAACATCTGTTTCTGCTCTATGAACTCCTTTCGGTCTCATGCAGCCTAACGTCAAGGGCGTAGACGGCATCATAAGCCTAGCAGCCACAAGCACCTTAGCTATAACTGAAGGAACAGGCGGTGCAACATTTTCCATTATCGTGCCTCGTATTGGCATAAAAGCGATCACAACGACTGCCGAAGGCTCGTAATTCGCAATCATCTTTAGTGCATGTAGTTCGCCTTTCAACTTGCCGTAATCAAGACCCACCAAAACATGCGGCACAATCGGAATACCGACACCGTGTAATGCCTGAAGCGAGTTTTCATAATCTGCCACGCTAACATCTAGGTTGTAGATTTCTCTAATTGTTTCATCTGAGCCAATAACGTCAATTAACGCAGCGTCTATTCCCGCCTCCTTCAACTGTTTCGCCACACTCTTGCTGACAATGCCCGTGTGAACCATCAGAGTCCACCCTAATTCTCGCTTAATCTCCGCTAACGCATCTACAAACTCTTCAAGTGGCAATGAGCCGTCTGGCAAACATCCACCACTAATTAAACATCCTACAGCGCCCTTGCTCTTCAAATCCATACAAAGCTCTAAAAGCTTCTCAGACGTGTAAGCAGGATACATGGTGTTCAGAACAATACCGCCACAATGTTTGCACTTTAAAGAACACGAAGAGCCTGTTATAGAGATTGACGGAAAAACAGTTGGAGAAGAACAATAATAATCTGTTTTGTAATAGACAAAGCTGGGAGCGTAGAAGCGAATTTTCTTGCCAAACTGTTTCTGGCTTACTGTCCGCGCCTCTTCGAGAGCTTTTTCAAGCTTTTTCTCGTCTGCATTCAGCAATTCTTCGTATTTCAAAGTGGTCAAGCTCCTACTGTAGTAACTAAGCTTCAATGCTCTAATTTATAAAATTCGCATCCTTAGTTGTCTCGCAGCATTTTTGCTCAGACCTGCAACCGCCAGTCTTGCCGCCTTAGGGCCATCAAGCTTTTTAAAGGATTATCGCAAATAGTGTGCTCATGAAACAGCAAAAGCTTCTTAGACTACTGAAAGAGATGCTGAGAAATTCTAAGAGAAGCGACAGGGAAATAGCCCGCATCTTGGGAGTTTCGCAGCCAACCGTTACTAGAACGAGAGCCCAATTAGAAAAGGAATACATAAAAACTTACACGGTTATCCCAGACTTTGCGAAGCTCAGCTACCAAATCTTAGCCTTCACCTTTATCAAAGTGAAGCCTTACCCATCGCCTGAAGATGTTGAAAAAATAGTGCAACACGCAGCAGAATGGACAAATAAACATCCAAACATTGTTTTCGCCGCCGATGGCGAAGGATGTGGAAAGGACATAGTCATGATATCGTTTCACAAAAATTATTCTTTGTACAGTGACTTCATGCGAACGTTAGCCTTGGATTGGGGACAACATGTAAGTGATTTTGAGTCATTCCTTGTAAGCATTGGATCAGGATTCAAGATGAAGCGTTTTGATTTAAAATACTTGGCAGACGACTTGTAGGGAAAATATGTCGCTAGAAAATCTTGGTCAAACTGAGGCACTGCCTGCTCTAATTCGAGTTTCATCTGGCTCAGCCATAGTACTAGGCTTAATAGAAGGCTTTTTAACCGCCAAACCAACAACCGCGTATCTCCTCACCTACCTTGAAGGCAAATGCACAGCAAACTGCGGCTTCTGTTCACAGGCAAAAAACAGCAAAGGTCAAGCAAACATGCTTTCCAGAGTAACTTGGCCAGTTTTCGCAACGAAAAAAGTAATGTCCAAGCTAATAACTGCGGCGCAAAGAGGAGAAATAAAGCGTGTCTGCATTCAAGCTCTAAACTATCCCACGGTTTTAAATGACCTTTTAGCTTTAGTTAAAGAAATTAAGTTGCAAGCTAGCGAAGCGCCTATATCCGTCTCATGTCAGCCTTTGAGCAATGAAAAAATGGAGAAGCTGGCAGAAGCAGGTGTTGAAAGAATAGCGATCGCATTAGATGCGGCGACAGAGAATATTTTTGACAAAGTTAAAGGCAGTTCTGCAGGTGGACCTTACGACTGGAATAGACAGCGTGACGCGTTGCTGGAAGCAGCAGAGGTGTTCGGCAAAGGTAAGGTAAGCACCCATCTTATCGCAGGGTTGGGTGAAACAGAAAAAGAAATGGTCAAAACCATCCAATGGTGCGTGGACAACAGCATATACCCAGCACTCTTTTCCTTTACGCCTATACCTGGAACAGCTTTAGAACATAACCGTCAGCCGACAATAAACCGTTACAGAACAATTCAGCTTGCCCATTACCTGATAGTACAAGGAAAGACAAGATTTGAAAAAATAGGTTTTGACGAAAAAAACTGCATAGTTGACTTCGGGTTCTCACAAGAGCAGTTGCAAAGCGCTATTCGAAGCGGAACACCATTCTTGACCTCAGGATGCCCCAACTGCAACCGTCCATACTACAACGAAAAACCAAGCGGTCCTCTCTATAATTTTCCAATGCAACCAACGCCACAAGAGATTAAAGAAATAGAACAACAACTCAAGAACAATAGCTAAACAGTCATCTTTTTGTCCAAAGACTCTGTGATTTCCATTACATTTTCTTCTTCTTTTTTCTATAGAGCATGAAAGTGTGTCCCCTAACCTCCACAAGCACCGATTCGGTTTGCTGAGCAATTTTGGCTGCAATCGTCTTAGCATTGTTTTCTCCTAACGCAGTTTTCAGAATTCTCACTTTCAACATCTCTGTTCTCTCCAACTGCCCATCTATCTCAGCCAGAACTTCACGCGAAACTCCGTTCTTCCCTATCCAAACCGTCGGCTCTTTATCGCTTAACTCGCGCTTTATTCTGCGCTTCATTTTCGGCGTTATCACGTTTTTGTTTCTCTCCGATTTTTTATTGGAAACCGCATATGTTTGCCACAATAGCCACAAGTGACGACTACGTGGGATTCTCGGCTTTGCTGAATACGCACACGACAGTTAACGCCAGGCAAAATAAACTTTTTACAACCTCTGCATATTTGCTGCCGACATTCTCTTGGAATACGCACTCTAGATGCCATAGAAACTCTTCGAGCAATGACGATGTAGTGTTGCGCTAATTTTTCATCTTCATGAATTACGTCTTTAGCAAGCTGAAAAAGTCTGTGAATTCGTTCCACCGCGATTTTCTTTTTTGTTGCGGTCAATTTTATGCGTTTTCCTCTAAAAGCAAATTACACTCCTTAACAGTTACGACGACGCTTTCATTGAAATAGCTTTTTATATTAGAACTTATGTTTTGACAGTGCGATCAACATTGGGCATAAGATCATTCATTCAATCAGTAAGTCGATTGCTGAAATTAGCCACAAAACCCGGTCGATCGGAGATTTGGCAATCGACAAAAATCTGTTTCCTAGGCATTGCAGCAGTAGGTGTAGTTGGCTTTGTGATCAAACTGATTTCAATGTTTCTGTCAGGTCTCTAACAGTGGAGAATTGAAAATGCCAAAAGAAAAACCTCCTTTAACTTCTGTTTTCGCTGTCCGCACCACCGCTGGACAGGAAAGAAACGTAGCAAATTTGATTACTGTGAGAATTGAAAGCGCTAAATTACCGATTAAAGCAGTTCTAGTGCCAGAAATGTTGAAAGGCTACATCTTTGTAGAAGCTGAAGGTCCACATTTTGTGGAAGAAGCAATCGCCGGAATTAAACATGTCAGATCCCAAGTTCCGGGAATTGTAAGTTTTCCTGAAGTAGAAAAATACATTGTGGTCAAGCCTGTTATCGAAGAGTTGGATGTTGACGATGTTGTGGAAATCATAAGTGGCCCTTTTAAGAACATGAGAGCAAAAATTACTCGAATTGACAAAACAAAGAATGAAGTAATCCTTGAGCTTTTAGAAGCCACTTTCACTCTTCCTATAACGGTTCACGCGGATTATGTTAAAGTTGTGGAAAAAGCAGAGAAGGCGGAATAGAAAATGGTGGAAAAGAAAACTATTGATGCGCTAGTAAGTGGTGGACAAGCAACTGCTGGACCACCGTTGGGTCCTGCTTTGGGTCCGCTGGGTGTAAACGTTGTTGCTATAGTGAACAAAATCAACGAGCTGACGAAGGATTACGCTGGAATGAAGGTGCCTGTTAAGATTGTTGTTGATCCTGAAACTAAAGAGTTTGACGTCACCGTGGGCACCCCTACCACTTCTGCGTTAATTGTGAGTGCATTGAAGATTCAGAAGGGTTCAGGTAGTCCGAAGGAGGAGAAAGTGGGCGATCTCACTATGCCGCAAGTGGTGAGTCTAGCTAAGAAAAAGCGGCTAGAACTGTTGGCTAATTCGCTTAAGCTGGCAGCCAAAGAGGTTTTAGGCAGCTGTGTCAGCATGGGCGTAACTGTGGAAGGCAAAGACCCTCGCGAAGCGCAGCAAGAAATCGACGAAGGCAAATACAATTCCCTTTTTGAGAAAGAACAGTAACAATCTTTTTATAACGGGTTTCCATACGAGATTTGGCACGAGGCCTAGGCAATGTCACTGAATACAAAGACACTTCAAGAAGCGGTCAAGCAAGTTAAGGAGCAGTCTAAGAAGAAAAAATTCAACCAAACTATGGAATTAATTATAAACCTTCGCGACATCGACATGAAAAAGCCTGAGGCAAAAATTCAAGAAACAATAGAACTTCCACACGCTCCAAGTAAAAAAGCAAAGGTATGTGTAATTGCCACAAGAGAGCTTGCCCTTAAGGCGAAGAAAGAAGGCGCAGAACTTGTTATAGGCAAAGCAGAACTCGAATCTTTAGCCACCGACAAAAAACGACAGAAACAGCTGGCAAATAACTATGACATTTTCATAGCTGAAGCTCCACTAATGCCTCTGGTGGGAAAAACCTTAGGCTCGATTCTTGGACCTAGAGGTAAGATGCCGAAACCCGTTCCTCCAACAGCAAACATTAAGGCACAAATCGCAAGATGGAGAAAAACCGTAAACGTACGACTGCGAGGTCAACCCGTTCTTCAATGTGCTGTAGGGACGGAAGACATGAAAGACGAAGAAATCGCCGAAAATGTTATGG
>JAOUKM010000038.1 GCA_029882535.1 Candidatus Bathyarchaeota archaeon | reverse complement strand
TGGAGCGAACAAAGAGACTTCATATGCCTGAACTGTGCAAGAAGAATCGTTGCACCTCGACATGTCGGTTCTAAGTACAGTCCTTTGAGAGAGTATCTGCGGCGAAGAGGACAATTCACAAGTCTAATAACATTGACTCTCCCTATAATCGAAGGGATTATCAAAAATGGTTTACCATTCGGTGCCTTGCGAAACGAAAGCTGGTGGAACAACAACGAAGCAACCTCTCAAGGCTATGCGTGGACGAGTGCCGGCTGGAAAGTTCAAAGCGTAGACTTGAAGGAGCGAACGGTCACTTTCAAGAAGTTAATGAAAGAAGGAACAACACAGCCGCCTATGAGAAAACGTAGAAAAACCAAGAAATCACAAAAACCATTTACGCCAGTTCCCGTAAAACCACGGAGAACTCGAAAGCCCTCGAAGACACGAATCGCGAAAGCCATTGCAAGAGCTAAAAATATAGAGCGAAGAAGGGCGGCAACACCACAATACAAATTTAAGCTCAAGCCAAAATCCGCTTACGAAAAGAGACTGTATAAACCGGAAGCCAAACCCACGTCTCAAGACTAAAACAAGCAAATCAAAAATTCTTTTGGTGAAAGGAAGTAAAAGTTTAAAACCAAGACACGTAATCTATATTGAGTCGTTCTAATATGATAAGAAGGCTTGTCCTGGACGTCTTAAAGCCGCATAAGCCAAATGTAGTTGAACTTTCTGAAGCACTCAGTCATCTAGAAGGCATAGAAGGAGTAAACGTAATTATTTATGAAATAGATCAGCAAGTGGAAAACGCGAAGATTATACTTGCTGGAAGCAGCATAGACTTTGAAAGTATCAAAGGGAAGCTAGAAGAAATGGGGGCTACCATTCACTCCGTTGATGAAGTTGCAGCTGGCAGAAGAATCGTTGAAGAAGTGAGAACCCCTCAAGACAGATATGCCCGAATTTAAGATAGGTTAAGACTCCTTTGAAGTTTCTAGAGAAGATGAGAGGATACGTACGCGGAAAACTGTCAAAGTTGATGTCACAAATGCAAAAAATGGGAGGATGCAGGGAGTATCTCCACAGTTATGAACTAAAGAGTCTCTATGTCAACAGCTTGTTGGCAATTGTCGTAAGATGTCTGCCTAAGTTCTTTGCCAATTCCAACTCGTTTGCTGACGGCATACGTCTGTATGGTGGACCCCGTCCAGCGATGGTTGAAGCCCCATATGGTGAGCCACCTGTTATCTCGTCCATCGTCATCTGCTCTTTGAAAGAGTAGGGCAGGCCGACTATAACGCAGCCGTGGTGTAATAGTGTGAAATGAGTTGACACAATGGTTGTCTCTTGACCCCCATGTTGAGTGTTGGAGCTAGTAAATACCGCTGCAGGTTTGCCAATGAGAGCTCCCTTCATCCATGCCCCTCCAGTCTGATCCCAGAAGTTTCTCATCTGTGCACACATGTTGCCAAAGCGAGTTGGAGTGCCTATAATAACACCGTCAATTTCTTCAAGGTCCCTACGGGGAACAGCAATCGGAACATTTTTCATGAGTTCCTTTGCTTTTTTTATTTCCTCGTTCCAAGATTCTTCAGGAATGAGTTCAGCGACCTGTTTGAGAATAGGTTCCCCACCCGCTTCTCTAACGCCTTCAGCTACAGCTTCAGCCATTTTATAGATATGCCCATACATTGAGTAGAAGACAACGAGAATTCTCGGTTTTGATTGACTCATGGTTTAAACTCCCCAGTAATTAGTTATTGTTGGAATTGCGTTTAAATCCTTTCTAGTAGCTAATGTCTATGGAGTAGTAAAGAGAAAAATGTAAGCAAATTGGCTTAAAAGTAGCCATTTAGCATTCTAGGAAATCTTTGACGACTTCTCTGAAGCTGCAGAAAGAATTGTTATCGCCAGAAGAAACCTTGCGTATTGTTGCAGCTGAGAATGCGGAGTCTGGCTTAAATAAGCTTGAGACTCGGCGGCTGCAGGTTGTGGCGACTCTCCACAAAACGTACTTCTCTGAAGTTTTGACAGTGTTTTCATGTGAGAGCAGTAAAAAAAGCTGCTGTAGACACCGATAATCGACCTAGAAAGTGACGTGGCCGTGTTGCTGAGAGGAAGGTGGCAAATCATGGCTAAGTTGCTTAAATGTCTTTGTCCCAATTTTTTTTCTGGACAAGGACAATTGAGCAGAGGGTGGAATACGCGTAGAACTTGGACGACTGGAGCTGAGAAAGAACTTGTTTTGCGCGCGCATTGGTTTTATCGATGAAACATTTGTCATTTTGAATGTTGGTTCTTGCTTCATAAGTTTGATATTGTTTTGCTGTAAGGTTTTGAGGTAAGCGCACAGCGCGAATGGTGTGCATCCCCATTACACTTGGGAATCACCCATACCCCTTATAGGGTATTCTAAATTTTATTTGGTTCAAAAATAGGATGTTTGTCTGGGTTTGTATCCCGGGTGTTTGGGTGACGCAGCTAATTTGCTTTAAAAATGACTTTAAAGAAAGAAGAAGCACATATATAGAGAAAATCGAGAACCTGCTAATTCTTCGTGGAATGCCTTTCGTTCTCCCCGCAAATGGTTAGAGCTTGATGCTACTTTCTTGTTTATAAGGGGAAAAAGGAGGGGTTTTCTTGGTCTTCTCCGCCGAAGAGGCATAATGCGACCTTCTTCTTTAGATGAAATGCATATATACTCTTCTTCTGGCTTAAGGGAATTTTGGAGGTTTGACTATGCTCTTCGGTGAAGAAGAAGAAGAAGAAGAATGGGAAGAAGAAGAGGAAGACTGAGGAAGAATGACAGAAGAGGATTGGTAATAACAATGCCAAAAAAGAAAGGAAAGAAAAAAGGAAAGAAAGGAAAGGGCAACAAGTAACAATAACCTAAAGCTTCGCAGCTCCCTATTTTTCTGTTCACTTTTCTTGCGTTTTTTTTAAAGTCATCCACTTATTCTTTCCTTCAACCGTTATTCCGCAAGCCTCTCCTAGTGCGAGTACAACTACTCAGGAAACTGTGTTCTAAATGCTTAAGAGGCAAGATTGAAGCATAAGAAGAGAGTGGAAGAGAGTATGAAAGTTAAGAGAGTAACTTCAGATGATTTAGAAGCAACTTATTGCTGCATGACTGAGGCTCCTTCTAGTACCTCTTGGCCACAGGCTTTGCCAGAGTCAAGGGAATGGTTTAGGACTAATTTAGGGAAGCATGTGGAAGGTTACCATTTGTTGGATGGTGACAAAGCAGTTGGCCTCATTTATTACGGGACGGCAGAGAATGCTTTAGTTCCATATGAGACAGAGCCCAAAGTAGGTTGTATTTACTGCACAGAAATTCTGGATGATTACCTGCATAAAGGTTATGGTCGAATGATGTTTGACTATATGAAGGATGATCTTGAGAAGCAAGGCTTCAAGGGGATTTTGGTTGATGCAACAGATTTCAAGGAGTGGATGCATTATGAACTATTTCTTAAGCAAGGATTCAAAGTCATCAAGGAGCACCCACCCTTTAAGCTCATGTATTTCCCGCTCACAAAAAACACCATCAACGTGAAAATTTCCAGTTTGAATTATACGCCTTCAAAGGAAAAGGCTGAAGTAACATTATTCAATAACTTTTTCTGTCCTGTCGGCACCTACATGTATCACTTAGTTAAGAGGGTTGCTCAAAGCTTTGGCGACAAGGTCAAAATTGTCGAGATTGAAGCAACGCCTGAGACAGCGCGCAAGTACGGAACCTCAGATCTATTGATCAACGGTAAGATCAAAATGTTTGGTCCAACTTCTGAAGAACATGTGAGGAAGGCAATACAGGAAGAAGTTGACCAGTTCAACCACTAGAGTTCACAATGTTGATGGCTGCGAAACCCTAAGATAGATTACGAATCAGTTACCATAAGTTGCATATAGTCTATTGATCCTGTTCATCCCTTCTCAGTCAGATTCCGGAGTTCTAAAATGGACAAAGACAACACGCAGGAATGTTCAACATTGGATTTTTGAATGGATTTCTGTACATATTTCGTTGTCAAAACCATTAGCAGAACCGACTCTTACTGGAATGAAAAATATCTGCAATACATTTCCATGTTTCTCAACATTTACGACGGAAAAGCTTGAATGGAATCTTCGTATTTAGGCGTCAAATCTACACGATAATTTTTCATTTTATGGCAAATATCGAAAGTTTTTTAAGCAAAATTAAGGTAATTATAGTTAAGGTGTTAGGGGAGATAGAAAAATGCCAGTTCCACCACAGTTTGAAATGTACAAAGATGCTGCTGGCGAGTATAGATTTAGGTTAAGAGCACCAAACGGCGAGATAATAGCGATAAGTGAAAGCTATAGATCGAAAGATGGTTGCAAAAACGGAATAGAGTCCGTAAAAGAAAACGCTCCGAAGGCAATAATTCAAGACCTCACATAAGAATAGATCGACCCACACGCCAAACAAGAAAAGATCATAAAACATAATTAAGTTGATTCCTTGTCTGAGTCATTGGAAAAAGCAAAAAATGCCCAAAAAGATTATCGATGGGTAAAAAAATTAGAAACTACAGTTTATGATGTCCCAATAAGTAAGAAAAAGAAGGAAAAGAGAAGGCAAATTCAAGCTAATCTTTTCGTCGGCGACTGGACAGAGTATCATGGAACAGTGGGGCAAGAATCAAAGATAAGGTTTCGAGGTGGGAAAGGCTATGTGCCTAATGATTCAATTGGAGATGAAAGGATCCTTGAAATATATTTCATAGATGTGGGTCAAGGCGACGCAATCCTCATCCAAACAGCAGACGATAGAAGGGTTCTCATAGACGGAGGAAAAGACAGGAGCGCTTACAGTTTCATAAAATGGAAGTATAATTTGAGGAAATATCACAAAGATTTTGACGCGATAATCATGACTCATGGTGACTCAGATCATACAGGTGGGCTATTTCCATTACTCAATGACGATCATGTATTGGTAAGGGCAATCTATCACAATGGAATAGCTAAGCATAGGAAAAAACCAGTTCTAGGTAAGGAAGAAAAAGTTAATGGAAAGAAAATGATCGTCGAATTATACGACGATATCGAGAATCTGAAACCAAAGGCAGGAGAATTAACTAGGACCTACAAGAAGTGGGTTGAAGCGGTCTCAAAGGCAAAGAAAAGGGCACTACGAAACAATATTGACCTCAAGTGCATTCGCGCCGACCAAAATACAGAACCCATTGTCTTAGGCAAGAAAAACCCACTGAAGATCAGCTTCTTGAACCCCATAAACTTGGCTAGCAAAAATTCACCCAAACTTATGAAATTCGGAAGTACTAGTGAAACTATAAATGGAAACTCTGTTGCGGTTTTACTCGAGTATGGCGTGGCAAGAATATTATTGTGTGGAGATATGAACGAGAAAGCGGAAAGGCAATTTCTGGAACACTGCAAACAGGAAACCCCTATCGCACATGTTTTTAAGGCAAACCATCATGGGAGCCAAGATTTCTCTACAGAGTTTCTCAAAGTCATTCAACCTTGGGTGACCATCGTGTCCTCTGGCGACCAGCCCGACTATGGACATCCAAGAGCCAGCCTCTTAGGAAGCTTAGGTCAGTACGCACCAAACGTAATTGAAAAGCCACTTCTGTTCTCAACAGAGATTGCTGCAACTTTCAAAAAGGTAGATTCCAACTCTGAAGATGTTGATACCCAGCTATACGAAAAAACCATCTATGGGCTTATCAATGTGAGAACTAACGGGCAATGGTTAGCAGCAGGCAAAGTATTCAACAAACGAAGAGGGAAGGGCAAGTATGCCAAAAGCATATGGGACTGGGAAAAATATGCTTTCAACCTAAAAAATGGGAAACCACTAACAGACAATCTTTTAGAAAACGATTCATGAAAGAATGTTTTGTCACCTAAGACCTCTAAGTTCAATTAGAAAGTGTTATTGATGGCTGCCTCAAAATATCATGTTCTTGCAGGTTTCGTGACCTTCGCAATATTCGCGGCTGCTTATTTTATTCATTTCAACTTTTTCAGAGTGAAGCCTAGCTTGCTGGCTCTTCTCTCTGACTTTAAGTGGATCACATTAGGCTTGTTCTTATCCTTATTTGGTTCCACGCTGTCTGATTATGATCTACTCTACAAGTATCTGAGCCCTTGGCATCATCGAAGTGTCATCACACATTCCGCGATGATTCCAACAATTGCTTTGCTGATATACTTGTATCCTACACCCTTCCATAGCTATGCAATATTAGTAGTCTGCTTCATGCTTGGTTTTGCATCACACCTCTTTCTCGACAATTTTCTCAGCGTGGACATAGAGAAGCTGATAATGAAGATGAAATACGCAGAAGCGGTCGAGGCCATCACTTCTTCGCTTTACATCGGTCTAACACCTGTTGAATACCTGTGCAAGGAAGATCTCAAAAAATTGAGCGGCACATTCAACATACATTTCCCCCAAAAGATCCTTATCGGGAAGAAGAAGAGAAAAACGTTGACTCCAAAACTAACACGGATCTGGTTAACCTCCAATGGCATCATTGTTTTGGCATATGGCATGTTTTTGTTTGTACTTTTCGTACCCATACTCTAGAAATTTCCACAACGCCCACGTAACTTTAAAAGGCAGAATACGGTAAAATGCTGTGTGCGGCAAAGGGCTTAGTTTAATAGTTCTCGCACCAGACTTCGAAGTAGCTTTTTGCGTGTTTACAGACAGGACATTTCTCAGGCGCTTCACTGCCTTCATAAACGTAACCGCAGTTTCTGCATTTCCATTTTGTGGATGAATCTTTTTTGAAGACCTTGCCTTGCTTTACGTTTGCTAACAGTTTCAGGTATCGTCGCTCATGGTAATTCTCTACCTTAGCAACCATACGGAAAGTTCTAGCTGCATCTTTGAACCCCTCTTCCTCTGCCACTTTAGCAAAGTTAGGATAGAGCGTTCCCCACTCTATTTTTTCCCCTTCCGCAGCTTCCTTCAAGTTTTCCGCTGTTGTTCCAATGATTCCTGCAGGATAGGCAACCTTAATCTCCACAACTCCACCCTTGAGATGCTTGAAGAAGAGTTGAGCGTGTTCTTTTTCGTTTTCGGCCGTTTCTTGAAAAAGGGCTGATATCTGCTCATACCCTTCTTTCTTGGCTACGCTAGCGAAGAAAGTGTATCTGGTTCTAGCTTGAGATTCACCTGCAAATGCTGCTAACAGATTCTTCTCGGTTCGACTTCCCTTCAATTCCATTGCTTAAACCTCCTTTCAATTGAAATGTGCACTTGTTCAACCACGCTCTTAAGTGTATCTCTGGGCATTGTCAGAAGGCTAAGACGTGCGTGCGCTAGTTTTCACTTGTCGAATGCTGAAAAGATGTGGATTTGCATTAGGACTGAACTACAATTTCTCTGTTGCAGATGTGTCCTCGGAATCGCCTATTAGGTAACCACCGAAACTTATCGCCCAGAGTAAGGCAGGATAGGCAATCATATGTTCCATTCCTCCCTTCCCCAAATCTAGATAGAAGCCAGAAGCGAAGAGGACAAGCGCCACAAGTGAAACGCTCCCCAACACGACAGATAGGTAAGAGAGTGGTGGTTTCTCCAGTTTATAGGACACTATAGCAGTTATCCCGGCGAACAAAAATGTTATCAAAGAAAAAACAGCATGAATCACTCCTGCATCCTCTGTGAACAATCCAACCCCTATTGCACCAATGCCTGTTATTGCAGCTAGTAAGGAGAAAAGTTTGAAATTAAATGCTTTTTGGATGAAGTAGGCACCAAAAACTCCTAACATGCCCAGCAAGAATACTAACGAGTTGAATATGAGCGCAGACGGTCCAACACCTAAGTCACTTATGTAATCTCTGATGTACTGTAGCCAGAATAAAGTGCTTCAGCAATGATTATACCTAAAACACACAGGACCCCACCAACAAGTAGCAGCAAGCCTGCAATCTTTCCATTATCGTACGTCATAATCTGAAGTAGGGTATAGACTTCTTAAAACTTAGGGCACGCGCTGTGTTGATTTAGTTTGTTAAGTGTGTGCGCAAATCTCTGAAACTCATTAGTCCAAAAAAATGGGGGCTTGCAGGAGCAGATCTTACTATTAGTTGGTTTTTTGGCACCACATAAACGGCATAGACTCTCAATACCATTATCAACATCAAAGCTGTTTTATCAATCGTTTTATTAACAAGTCCTTCAGCGCAAAGCTCTTTCAAATAATTAGAAAGCTTCTACCTTGAGATATGCCGTTTCGATCCATTTTCGACAGATTCCTTAAGGAGATGAGACTACCTCACCTTTCCTTTCTCATCAACAAAGAGGGCAGTGCCACATTTCGAAAAGGCCAAACGTCTCATTCTTGGACTCAATCTATTTCTAGACATAGTCTAACCAATAGCGTAGCCCAAAATCATTTATTCAAGTTATTTTATCGATATAAATATTTAAATTATCCTTCAACACTTTACACGATGGTTAAGGTGCATGATACAATCGATCGTTTTTCTGCTACTTGGAATAGTAGTTTTGTTTCTAGGCTCCCAACTAGCTATAAGAGGTTTTGAGAACATTGCACATCGCTTCAGGGTCTCCCATCTTTTCATTGGGTTAACGGTCGTAGCTATAGGCACCTCGTTGCCCGAAATAGGAGTCAGTGTAATAGGAGCGATAGATATACTTGCAGGACTAGATATGTCAGCTGTTTCGGGAGTAGTAGTTGGGAACAAAATCGGGTCCTTCCTTAACCAACTTACCATAATCATGGGCATAGTTGGGCTTACCGGGATGATGGCCATAACGAAACGGGAGTTAAAGAGGGAGGGAACCATGCTAGTTTTGTCCATCATCCTCTTTTCTTTAGTCGCCTTGGACTTAAAAATAACACCTATGGAAGGAGGAATTGTTACGCTCGCTTATCTACTGTACTTCATCTATCTCGTTAAGCAGGAGTCACTCTGTAAATCAACCTCCAAAGTACAAGAAGAAAAACCGAAAATCCATCTAGTCAAAGATCTCTTGTTAATCCTCGTTGGGATGTGTGCTCTACTTGTGGCCGCGGAATTTGTCGTTGAAGGCAGTGTCCAACTGGCTGAAATATTAAGCATTCCAACATCTGTCACTGGTCTGCTAATAGTTGGCCTAGGCACAGGCTTGCCCGAACTGACACTTGACATAACTGCCCTGCGGAGAGGATCTGCTGGGATAGCGGTAGGTGACATGATTGGGAGTAACATCTGTGACATTCTCTTCTCCTTAGGAGCGGGTGCCATGATCTCTGGATTTACAGTTGAGCCTATACTGTTGTTGTTCGACACCCCTTTCATGTTTTTCGTAGCTTTTCTTGTTATTGGTCTTTTTCTCAGAAATATGCGACTTGAAAGGAAGGAGGCATTAGTACTTGTACTCGTTTACGTGTCATACGTGTTATTGAAACTGGCATTTTTCATGGGTGGTTAGGGGTAACAGAGATGTCTTGATTAGGAGCAAGAAAAGATGAGAATTGCCATCATACACCTCTGGGCATTTGCGTGTGTTGCCTACGGATTCGCTATTTTCATGGCTTTCCAAAGAAGGATTACAGTCTCTATCCTTTTTACACTGTTGTATCTATTGCTACTGATTTGCACAAGATGGGTCACGAACCATGGAGAAGTTGAAGATTAGCGTTCTTCATAGGAGGATAAGTAGCGATAGCAAATAACGTGAATCTCAAGTTGGGCGCACCCGCTAATATTAAAAGGAGAGATAGACATAATATAAAGAGGCGTGTTCGTCATCTCAACGTGGTTGGCGCATGATAAGCCGCATTAGAGCTTTCTTTCGAAGAATTAAATCGTATCTACATATTACACAAATGACCCCCATTGCCAGAAGATACTTCATCAAGAACGGTTTTGACGGCTCAATGACGATGCTTGGCATTATTGTAGGTTCTTTGATTGCGGGAGTCACAAAGCCTGGAATAATCGTCACCGCAGGATTAGGCGCATGTCTAGCCATGGGAGTGTCCGGCCTTTTCGGAGCCTACATGACAGAAAGGGCTGAAAGAAAGAGCCATCTTAAAGATCTCGAGACCGCTATGCTCGCTGATCTCAGCAACACAATACATAGTGACGCTTCTAACTTTGTTTCTGTGTATGCAGCACTTATTGACGGGACATCACCTATGCTGACGGCGATAATTTCCCTTATTCCTTTTTTCCTCACATTGACAGGAACGTTTGTCATCGGGGAAGCTTACATCATCTCCTTCATTTTAACCTTAGCGACACTCTTTTCTTTAGGCATCTATCTTGGAAGAATCGCGAAGGAGAACATTCTGTTATATGGAGCCCAGACAGTTGCCGCCGGAATTCTCATAATAGCCATAGTCCTTCTAATTGGAGCCATTTAACCTCTCTTTGCATGCAGCGCGAGCGTTTGAAGAAAAGCCGAAGTATTATGTTGAATGAGTAACCGATCTGATTTTCCAAAGTGTGACGTGAGTGTTGCTAATGTTTAAATATCAAACGTTGATGAACATGTTTGAAGAAAGGATAAAGATAATATAACTCATGAGTCCATGAGGGGGAAAACAGAGTACGTCTAAGCCCTTCAAAATGGCCGTCTGCATCGTAGATGCTCCTGAGATTATCCGACTACTCGCTGATTTCACACGAACGGAAATCCTCCAGTTACTGTGCGAGCATCCAATGACAGAGGCTCAACTCTCTAAAGAACTCGGTCTGACAAGGGCCGCAGTTGGCTATCATCTAAACCTGCTATTGAAGGCGGAACTTATTTACTTGGAAAGAACTGAACCCGAGGGACACGGTATTTTGCAAAAATTCTACAGCCCAATAGCGGCTTTTTTTATCGCAGATTGCAGTCACATTCCGCATGATGTCAAGAGGTTCTTCTTGCAAATGCAGATAATGAACTTGAGAGGAATATTCATCGCCTTCCAGCTGCACCATCGGTTCTTCGGAGTTTCGCCGGCAACTCTCGAAAAGTTGGCTGCGACTATGCTAAGACAACTCGAGGAGACTGGTCGAAAATACGCTAAAGAAGACCCGGTGGAAAACGCTGAAGCCCTAAAGGTAAAAATATATGCCGAAGCCCTCGACAACCTCACTAAGCAAGATGAATGGCGTGCTCTGTTTAGGGGGTCCAAAAATTCGAGTCGGACTTGGTGAGCTGTTAGCTATTTCATATGGGCGTCGATGTACCAAGAAATTGGTGGTTTGCAGCGAAAAGAGTTCACAGAAATCTGCTGGTGTCAGGATATCTATACAAGATGTTCCAATCCAAGCAAGATTGCGCCTCTATGTACACACTAGTTGTATTTTAGTACTTACATGTATGCGCTGGATCGTTGCTGTTCCATCGGTTCCATTTTTTTCCATTTCATCAATGGTTCAAATCCCCCGCACTCCAGATAAACCTCAATGCTTTTGATGCTGTTCACTTTCTTTTCATGAAGATTTTGGCTAAGTTGTCCTAGGAATATCGATAAATCTTATCTCGTACATAATAAGTAGAGAGATCTTTATAGAAAAACCTAGGTAACTAAACATGCTGACTAATGAGGTTAGAATATTTCTGAAAAAGCCGCGAATAGCCCGGCTAGCTACGATTGGAGCGGATGGCTACCCACATATTGTTCCAATTTATTTCATTCTTGATGGCGATGGCCTCATCTTTGGAAGCGACCGAAACAACCGTAAGGTCAGGAATGTATTTTCGAACCCAAAGGGTGCAGTCGTTATTGGCGGTGAGCGAATAGCAGATGAAGCTGGCTACATGATACAAGGTGATTTGAGTATCGAAGACGATGTGAATCATGCTATGACTCGTCGAATGCTTTATCACTATGAAACGAAAGAGGAGGCAGAAAGAAACCTTGCTGAATGGAAAGACAGTGACATTGTTTTGATCCGTCTAAAACCAAAATCTGTCATAAGGGTTTGGTAAAGCGAATACACACACGCGCTCTTCCTAAACTCTTTTTGAAAAGTTTAATGTAACTAGGAGCGCCTGACGTTTAGAAAAACAGTCAGCCCATGTCAGTTCACATTGAAAAAAGAAAAGAGGAGTTTCCGGGAGATAACCCGAAAAAAATTCGGCAACAGATATCCATGGACTGATTGGAAATGAACAGATGTTTTGCAAAAAAAAGAGGAGTGTTATGGGTTTATACCCATTTGTTTTTTGCGGAATTTTGGCATTGCGACGTAGGCTACTAGTGCAATTATCATTGAAACTGAAGCCACGATTGTACCCACTGGGACCTCTGGGATAACTCCATGAATTGGGACTGTGAAAGGTTCCGAATCCGAAGATGGGTTAAGTCGCCTAGAAACATCACCAGGAAAACTCGCTACTACAACATAAACACCGTCAGGCGGATCAATTGTCATTACTGCTGTCGCCACGCCGTCAAGCCCAGTCGTAGCAGAGACCGTTTTTCCTTGAAGCGTGAAGATTATTGGCTCATTGTCTATTGGTGCTCCAGTCTCCTTTTCTGTAAGGACTGCGCTTAGAGTTGCTGTACCTCCGATAAAGCCCACTACGTCCCCTGTGTATACTGTCACGGTGTCTGTCATAGGAATACCTACTGCACCTTCGAGAACCAGAATTGCAAACATAGTGTCAATAGCTGGCACCCATGAATTGGTCTCAGCTGGATTGTTATAGAATGTTCCGTCCGTGACGTTTTGAGTCCCCGTCAAGTACCACGCGAAGTCATAGTACCAACTTGGTATTTCTTCTGGATATCCATCTGCAGCTGGATCTCTGACTCCGCCGATAAGGTCTGACGCTGGTGAAGTCAGCCGCATTGCCTTCGAAAACGCCCATGCGTAATAGTAGTAGAATGGGTAACCATGCTCATTCGGGTTTTCGTCGTAATCATAGTTCAAGTCAAGCCAATCCAATGCTCGCGTGACTCTGTAGTCAGTCTGTAGAAGCCCACACATTATGTAGTTCCAGCAACCTAGCGCGGTGTGGGAACCTGTCGAGCCGTAAGAACCAACATCTGAAAGGCTCCACCCATCAGGTACATAGACAAAACCTCCGTCATCATGCGATGGATTCAGTGGA
>JAOUKM010000037.1 GCA_029882535.1 Candidatus Bathyarchaeota archaeon | reverse complement strand
TGTACTTAATGTCCATAGCTACTGGCCAGAACACTATGTCTGCTTTTGCAACAACGTCCAAGATTTTTTCATTAATGTCCAAAACAGCTATCTCGCAGCCGCCACAACTAGCAGCCCAATAAAACGCGATCTTTAGTTTTTCGTTTTCCATGATTTCACCAATCTACAAGCTGTTACTTTAAGAGCATAAAAACTGTCACACGCTAAATATATAGTTTATTTAACAAACATCGGGTTGATGAGAAAATGATTTTGGCTGTATTATTTTTCACACATTTATCTCTTCACAAAAGAATATAATCAGAAAGTTAACACCTAGCTCTTTGAACCATTCTAAGCGATATTTGATTGTCATAATGTTTTGTGAACTGTAGAAGCCGAGAATTGGCTTATCAACAACACAGAGGATCCGCTTTTATCTTTTCTCCGACACTATAAAGAAATAAGCGTGCTGAGGGAGGATCCATTTGATCAAATGTCTTCCCAACTTCATTTATGATTGAATATAATTGTTTGATCTATCGAGGCTGTTAAGGTATTAGTGGAAGGACTCATATGTTTTTCTTATGTTTTGAAATTATTTTGCGTTGTTAATTGTTGCAACTATTCTTGCTCGTTTCCTCGCTATCTTTGCATCAGCCATAAGTCGTTGAATCTTCTTTGTTGAATTTTGCAACGGCATCTACGGAAAAATTATTGAACGCTTTCTTAAAGTCAGACCACGGTTCGCCAACCGTTTTCCAATTTGCGCCCACTAGGAAAACAACTCTAGTCATGTTTTCAAAATAAGCGTCATCATTAGGGAGTCGTCTATTTCGATACATCCATTTAGGAGGACTCCAACTTCCTTCGTTTACTGTATTAACTTCCAACACACGCCCGACAGCTTTCTTACGATCAATGAGGCAAATGATTGGCAGTGAAAATAAATGCTGTAACACAATCCTTTTAGATTAAGAATTGGATGCAATCCGCTATGAGATGAGAGATTATGGCTCCTAAAACGGCGAGTAAAGCATATTTTATCCCTATTTTGTAGGGGTTTTCACGGCTTATTTTGCCTATGTAGCTTCCTAGAAAAAATGCCATTATTGTTCCGATTATGAATGTTAGGATTGATGCATTGTTCATAGATAGGAATATGAATGGAGATAGTAGAAGTATCGTGGCGGCGATTGTTGAGATAAATGCGAAAAGGCTGTTTGTGAATACTTCTCTTTTCGAGTGTATTCTTGTGTTTGCTCCGTGGTCTGTTGTTTCACGAATTTGTAAAGCCCTTTCCGCCGATTGAGACATGAAGAATCCTATAGAATTTCCAAATGCGTTGGAAAAGCCTCCGATAATTCCCGTAATTATCACCAAATGCGTTTGAGAAGTAGCCTCAGCAACCCCTATTATCAAACCTAGGCACATGATTAAACCGTCTGCCAGTCCGAAGGCAATTCCTTCTAAACGATAACTTTCCTCTGGTAAATTTCTAGTCATTCTGCAACACTTTGTTTTCAGATGCTCTTAATGATAGAACAATATATGCGTTGTGTTGGCAAAATTCGTAGAATTTCGTGTGCACGCACTGAATGACAAAACAAGAAATGATTGAAAACTGGTGATTGAATAGAAGACACATTAAAAACAGCGTTCATTTCGAAACAAAAGGATACCCAAAAGGCTTGTTCCCCTACTGGGTTTCTTTTCACATTTTTCCTATTTGGAGCTTATTGACCAGCGTTTCGAACATATCTTAGTCTTTTTTTCGAGAGTATTGTTTATGGCTATTAAGGCAATGCCTGCACCGTTATCCGCTATTCTGTTGATGTCCCAAAGTATAGACCTCAAATGCGGCAGTTCAGGAATCTCTCGAATCAACTTGTCTCTTTCAAGCTCAATAAACGTCAGTATTTCTAAAAGGCTGTTTGCAATCTTGATGTCGCCTATAAAGAAAGCGTCTACAGATTTCAAGACCAAATCGTGGGCTAAGTCATTTAAGTTGCTTAGTCTTTCAATCACCCATTTGGGTAATCGATCTTTGTATTTTTGTAGTAGTTCAATGACCCTGCGTGCTATTTCTTCGGCATAATCGGCGATTAACTCAAGATATTTCAGCATCAGTCCAAAGTATAGGATGTGTAAAGGGTCTATTAATCCTATTTCTTCAGCTACTTCTCTTCTTCTTTGTGCAGAAATCAACAATCGCATCGCAAGCAAGTGCATCATATCCGCTTCATCCTCTCGACTTATGGCATCTCTTGCCAATGATTCATCAGAGTCTACAAGTGCCTGTATTGCTTCCTTCACGATAGTCAATGAAATTATCGAAAGTCTTCGCAACAGCATATCCACATGGAATTTTCTTGGATCAACAGAACATTGAAGCGTAATGCGATCTGGAGTTTCTTCTACGATTCCTAGTCCGATTAGCTTGTGCATTATCCCCCTGATCTCTTGAATGTGTTCAGATCGCATCCTTTCTGAAGATATTATTGAGAAAACTTCGCGGCCGAGAATGTAGCTGCCAACGATTACTCGTTCCAACATTTTTGGGTCATCACATAAATCAGCGTTGCAGATGTACTCTTCGACTTCCTCTCTTGATTTAACAAGTTCGCTTGGAAATAATTTAAGAGAGCCGTCCTTTTCTGGCATTAAGAATACGTTATCTCCACGTTTTAGGCTGTTTTTCTTCACCCAGCTACTGGGTAGCGAGACTGATAGTGTTGAGTAGCCGACCTTTTGTAGTTTTCTAGCGTCCATGTGATTCATCCTCGGTATTTATAGTAAATACTATGATCTACAATATAAACATTACGTATTTATTACCGAGAGCTTATACATATGATCAAAAGCGAAGGAGGAAAGTAAATATGGCAAAATGGAAAGCGGTAAGAGTTAAGCAAGAGCTAGTTGAAGAAGTCGAGAAAGAAGTTAAGAAAAGCGACTACAAAGGACTCTCCCAATTCGTTTCAGACGCAATTCAACATCGACTACAAAGTCTAGCCAAACAAAGAGTATCAGAGTATCTAGAACGAGACAGAATTATTAGACCCCTTCAATCTCAGCCACAATTACTCTACACGCAAAAACACATCTGGGCACAGATGGCTCCCCAAGGAAACGTCGAACTCGGAATAACTGATTACTTTCAGGCACAGCTAAAAGAAATAGTTAACATCCGAACCGACATAGTTGGAGAGAAAGTTTCCAAAAATGAACCCTTCGGCGTGGCAGAATCTTGGTGGTTCACATTTGACTTGTACTCCCCATTAAACGGAAAGATAATCTCAATTAACAAAAAAGTCATTGAAAACCCATTCATGCTAAACGCAAACCCATCTCTATGGATAGTAAAGATTCAACCCGAAGACGCAGAAGTCAGTTCATGGATGAACGGACTCCTAAGTTTACAAAAATACCAAAAACTAGTCGCCAGACCCCGCGCACAACTTGAAGGCCAACTCCAATAAGTGAAACGTCCTTCTAAAAAAAGGCTAGGAGAAAAACATATGACAAGATGGAAAACCATACGCGTCAAACAAGAACTCTTGACAGCAGTTGAGGGGATGCTTAAAACAAGTCGATATCGAAGTCTCTCTGAATTTGTTTCTGAAGCCATCCAGCTACGCCTCAATGAACTAAAACAAAACCACGAAAAGACCGCCGAGAAACATGTTGACTACCCCATCATCCACGAACGCCTGCTTTGCAGCCCCAATCACATGTGGACAATGGTGACACCGGAAGGAAACATACGAGTAGGTTTATCTGACTACGCCCAAACACGCCTAAAAGGAATAACTAACATACACACTGAGCCAGTCGGATACGAAGCAAGCAGAGAAAAACCCTTCGGGGTCGTTGAAACATGGATGTTTAGGCTCGAACTCTATCCCCCTGTTAGTGGCAAAATCATCAAAATCAACGATGCCCTAAAGGATAAGCCTTCTACAATCAATGAGGATCCATATGGAGCAGGATGGATAGCAGAAATCAAAACTTACAACTTAATCACATTGGAAGAAGAGTTAAGAGATTTAATGGGACCACATCAATACAAAACGTGGGTGATCAAACTACGCCACTTCGCACGCGCAAAACCAAGGGCATCAAATCAACATACACACGTAAAAATGTAGGTGTACAAAACGATGGTGGCCTCTAGTTGCGATTTTAAAGACAAACGGAGGCTACCGCCATGTCGTGCCGCATGCCCGGCTGATGTAAACGTTCAAGGATATGTTGCCTTAATTCAACAAGGCAAGTTCAACGAATCGGTAGAACTTATAAGAAAGAGTATGCCCTTTCCAGCAATTTGCGGCAGAGTCTGTTTCAGTCCTTGTCAAGATGCATGTACAAGAAAAAACGTCGACAAACCTGTAGGCATTCGTTACTTGAAAAGGCTTGCCGCGGACATTGAACGTGAGCAAGGGCGAATTAAACCAGAACCCATACCCAAAACGCACAGCGAAAAAGTGGCGATAATTGGCGCAGGACCAGCAGGGATGAGTGCTGCATACGAACTCGCAAAACTTGGGTATCCAGTCATGGTTTTTGAGCGCATGCCTGAAGCTGGTGGCATGATGAGATACGGCATACCAGACCATCGTCTACAAAAATACGTTGTGGCAAATGAAATAGCCTACATCCGAGACTTGGGTATGGAGATCAAGACAGGTGTAGAATTCGGCAAGGACCTAAAGCTTGACACTCTACGAAAAGAAGGGTACAAAGCCATATTCATAGCAATCGGAGCGCAACTAAGCAGGAAGCTAAACATACCGGGTGAGGATTTTGAGGGTGTTTTTTATGCGGTTGAGTTTCTAAGAGATGTGTCTCTAAGAAGAACTGTTGATGTAGGCGAAAGAGTTGCAGTCGTTGGAGGCGGCAACAGCGCCGTTGATGCTGCTCGTACGTCTCTAAGGCTTGGAGCAAAAGAGGTTTCGATTCTCTACCGTCGCTCGCGGAACGAAATGCCTGCGCTTCCTGACGAAATAGAGGCCGCTGAAGCAGAAGGAGTTAAACTCTATTTTCTAGTTGCACCCAAACAAATTATTGGGGAAGAAGGCAAAGTCAAATCTGTAGAATGTTTAAGGATGCAACTGGGAGAGCCCGACGCAAGCGGCAGAAGAACCCCCGTGTCCATCCAAGGGACTGAGCACACATATGAAGTGGATACAGTAATTACGGCAATCGGCCAACTGGCAGAGACTTCATGTTTGTCTCCTATTCTTTTGGGGGAGCGTGCGCGCACAATATTGGTTGATTCGTTAACGCTGGAAACTAGCATCCCAGACGTTTTTGCGGGCGGTGACATAACCACTGGTCCTGCAAGCATCATCGAGGCTATAAGCGCTGGTAAACGAGTAGCAATGTCGATTGACCGCTATTTGAATGGTCGAGATTTGAGGATTGGAAGAGAAGAGGAAATTGAAGAGGCGACGTGGGTCAAAGACTTTGATAAAATAATGAAAAAGCCTGAAAGATACGAGGCTCCACACGTAGACGTAGGAAGACATAAAGTAAGCTTTGAGGAAGCCAGTGAGCTTTTAGCTAAAGTTAAAGAAACCGCCATGTTCGAAGCCCAGAGATGCCTAGAATGTGGGCCGTGCGCTGAATGTCTGAGCAGTGAGGATCTGTGTGAAGCTGACAAAGCGGTGGTTGACGAAAGTTTATGTACTGGCTGTAATGTCTGCGCAGTAGTTTGTCCATTCGAAGCTATAAAAAAGAATGAGATGGGTATTGCGCAAGTCGATGAAGAGTTGTGCAAAGGCTGCGGCACGTGTAGCGCAAGTTGCCCTGAACAAGCAATTGCTATGCAACGATTTACGAATGCCCAGATTGTCACTGATGTTGTAGCCGCGTTGGGAGGAGAATCTGCGTGACATTTAGACCTAAAATCGTTGGTTTTGTATGTAACTGGAGTTTGCCTCCAGAGGTGAACATTACAAGGACCAGCCGAATACAGGGTTACCCCAAAATACACGTCGTACGAGTAATGTGTGTTGGAAGAATCGACCCAGTTATCATACTGGAAGCGTTTGCCAAAGGTGCAGACGGCGTTTTAGTAATTGGTTGTCACCCGCCCGATTGCCATTACATTGAAGGGAACCTACAAGCTGAACAGAAAGTCAACATGGTGAGGCAACTCGTTTCGCTAACTGGTCTTGAATCAGAGCGGCTACGGTTAGAATGGTCCAACGCAGCCGAAGTTGGAAACTTCGCAGCAGTCGTTGACGATTTTAGAAATCAGATGATAATGCTTGGACGATCTTCTTTAGCGCGAGAAAACTTGGATGGAAAGGTTCTATTGAATGTTTTGGCAGCTAAGAATGCTGCGGCAGATTTTCGTTTGAGAGTTCTGGTGGGAAGGGAAAAGGAGTTGACTGAAGATGTGAATGTTTATGGAGAGAAAATCTCGCAGGATGACTTTGATGATTTACTCGGTGAAGTCGTTAGAGAGGAGTTCATTCGACACAAAATACACCTTCTAACTAAACAAAAGCCGCTGTCAGTTAAAGGACTTGCAGCAATCATTGATATGAAACCTGCCCTAGTTCTCCGCCATATTGTAGACATGCGCAGGAAGGGAATGATAGCCTTAGACAGCGTAGAAGAAACAACTCCGATTTACAAAGCGTTGGAGGTTCAATAAAATGGTTGAGGAAAAAATTGGAGCTGTTCTCGTAGTTGGAGGAGGTGTCGGCGGAATCCAATCAGCTCTAGACCTTGCAGACTCGGGTTTCAAGGTTTATCTAATTGACAAGTCGCCAAGCATAGGCGGCGTGATGGCGCGGCTTGACAAGACGTTTCCGACGAATGACTGTGCAATGTGCATTTTGGCGCCTAAACTTGTGGCAACTGGAAGACATCCGAACGTGACTTTGATAACAAATGGCGAAGTCATAGGCTTAAATGGTGAAGCTGGGAACTTCGAAGTAAAAGTTCGAAAAAGAAGCCGTTACATAAACGAAGAGAAATGCAATGGATGCGGATTGTGCGCACAAAAATGTCCAGTGGAAGCCGTAGACGTATTCAACGAAGGGCTAAGTAATAGAAGCGCAATTTACGTGGATTATCCACAGGCAGTTCCGTTAAAATTCGTAATAGACCGTGAAAAATGCGTAGGATGTGGAACATGCCAAGAAATCTGCAAGGCAAAAGCAGTTGAATACGACCAACAGGACAGCGAAGCGGCCCTAAAAGTAGGCTCAATTATTCTTGCACCAGGCTTCGAACCGTTCGATGCAAGAAAGAAAAGCGAATACGGCTATGGGCGATTTCCTAACGTTGTTACAAGCACGGAATTTGAACGTATTTTGAGCGCTTCAGGGCCATACGGGGGACTTGTTTTAAGGCCTTCAGATGGCGAAATCCCCCAAAAAATAGCTTTTGTTCAATGTGTAGGTTCACGTGATGTGAAGCTTGGAAACAACTACTGTTCTGCCGCCTGTTGTATGTATGGCATTAAGGAAGCGATAATAGCTAAAGAGCATGTACCCATCAAACTGAATTGCACAATTTTTTACATGGATATACGAGCCTACGGAAAGGGATTCGACGCTTATTATGACCGTGCTAAAGGAGAACATGGCATAAGGTTCGTAAGGTCAAGAGCCGCAAGCGTTACAGAAGATCCGTCCACGCACAATCTCTATCTATACTACGTGGAAAACGGGGAGCCCAAAACCGAAGAATTCGACATGGTAGTCCTGTCCATTGGAATGCACCCTCTTAAACAAGCTGAAAAACTAGCTGAAACATTAGAAATAAAACTTAACAGATACAAATTCTGCGAAACAAATGTTTTCTCACCCGTGGAAACTTCGAAACCCGGCATATTTGTCTGCGGAGCCTTCTCTGCCCCCAAGGACATTCCAGAAAGCGTTGCACAAGCAAGCGGAGCGGCAGCCAAAGCAATGAGCCTAATTGCGGCTGGAAGGGGAAAAGAAATAGTTGAAAAGGAATACCCGCTGGAAAGAGACGTAACTCAGGAAGAAGCGCGCATAGGCGTTTTTGTTTGTCATTGTGGAATAAACATTGGGGGAATAGTGAACGTGCCAGAGGTTGTGAAGTACGCTAACAAGTTGCCAAATGTGGTTTATGCAGAGGCGAACCTCTATACTTGTTCGCAGGATACACAGGAGAACATAAGGGAGAAAATTAAAGAATTTAGTCTGAACCGCGTCGTTGTAGCTTCATGCACACCGCGAACCCATGAGCCATTGTTTAAAGAAACTGCGCGGGAGGCTGGCTTAAACCCGTACTTGTTTGAGATGGCAAATATACGCGACCAGTGTAGCTGGGTGCATATGCACGAACCGGAAAAGGCAACGGAAAAAGCCAAAGAACTAGTTCACTCTATTGTTGCAAAAGCGCGACTACTGAAACCTTTGAAAAAGCCGATAATAAACGTGACACCCATTGGCTTGGTTATCGGCGGCGGAGTCTCTGGCATGACTGCAGCCCTAGAACTTGCTAGGCAAGGTTTTGAAGTTCATCTTGTGGAACGTGAAAAGGAATTGGGAGGGCATTTACGTGAAATTTATTATCTGCTTGAAGGTGAAGACCCCGAAGAGCACCTAAACAAACTAGTGAAGGAAGTTATGGAAAACGATAAAATTACTGTTTATCTGGGTGCAGAAGTTACCAATGTTAGCGGATTCGTCGGCAATTTCAAGTCGAAAATAATCCACAACGGCTTAGAAAAAGAAATAGAAAACGGGATAGTGATAGTTGCCACAGGCGCAGTTGATTACAAGCCCACAGAATACCTATTCGGCGAAGCTCTAGGTGTCACGACGCAACACGAGCTGGAGGAGAAAATCGCAAGAGGCGAGTTCAAAGCCAAAAACGTTGTCATGATTCAATGTGTAGGCGCTAGAACTGAAGAAAGACCCAACTGTTCGAGAATATGCTGCGGACAAGCGATTAAGAACGCCTTAAAAATCAAGGAAATAAGCCCTGAAACAGACGTTTATGTATTATACAAGGATGTGAGAAGCTACGGCTTCAAAGAAGACTATTACCGAGAAGCTGCAACGCAAGGTGTGTTATTCGTAAACTATGATGATGATAGAAAACCCAGAGTAACGAACGAGGATGGGAAACTCAAAGTACTGTTCTGGGAGCCCGTAATAAAAGGGGAAATTGAAATCGAACCAGACATTGTTGTCTTAAGTGCAGCCATGATTCCAAACCCAGACAACAAACGTCTATCAGAGATGCTTAAAGTGCCATTAACAAATGATGGCTTCTTTCTAGAGGCCCACGTGAAACTTAGACCTGTAGACTTTCAAACTGATGGAGTTTTCCTGTGCGGGATGGCGCACTCCCCAAAGTTTATTGACGAAAGCATCTCGCAAGCATGTGCAGCAGCAGCCAGAGCTGCAACAATCCTTTCTAAGAAGACACTTGAGATGGAGGGGATAGTGGCAAATGTGGATGAAGATTTGTGCAGCGGCTGTAGAATTTGCGAGCATCTCTGTCCCTACAACTCTATAGAAACGAAAGAAGAAGACGAGAAAATAACCGCACACGTGATTGAAGCCTTGTGTAAAGGTTGTGGAGTATGCGGAACAGCATGCCCAACTAAAGCCATAACATTAGGACATTTTACCAACGAAGAAATTATGTCTCAAGTTAAAGCCGCTTTGATGGAGGAAATAAAAGCATGAGCAAGAAAGAAACTTTCGAACCAAAAATAATCGGGTTCCTCTGCAACTGGTGCGCATACGCAGGAGCAGACCTTGCAGGCGTCAGCAGAATCCAATACCCACCAAATATACGGATAATTCGCGTCATGTGCAGTGGCAGAGTTGACCCTGCTTTCATTCTAGAGGCTCTTAAAGATGGCGCAGACGGTGTTTTAGTGGCTGGTTGCCATCTGCCCTCCGACTGCCACTACGTCAGCGGGAACTTCAAAGCTCAACGTAGGGTAGCTTTGCTTAAACGACTTTTAAAGCAGATGGGAATCGAACCAGAAAGACTTCGTTTAGAGTGGATTTCGGCGTCTGAAGGCGAAAAATTTGCAACAGTTGTAAAAGAAATGGTGGAAGACATTAAGAAGCTTGGTCCTAACCCAGTAAAAGCTGGAGGTAAGAGTTGATGTCCCAAACTGCTCAAGTTATTACGGCTGGGCAACTCGATCCAAATTTCAAGAACGAAGTTTCTAAGATTCACGGCGCAGAAAAAATTATGCTATGCTTCCAATGTGGCACCTGCACTTCAGACTGTCCAGTTTCACGTTTCAGCGACTTTTATAGACCCAGAAAAATCGCACGTATGGTACAATTTGGCTTAAAAGACAGAATTCTCTCAGACAAGGATCTCTGGCTCTGCACAACATGCTATACATGTATCGATCGCTGTCCCCAAGACGTTGATGTTGCTAATGTTGTGCGTGTCCTCCGAAATCTATCCGTGAAGTACACAAATTCAACACCGCTTGTCTACAAGGCATTAGCGGACAACCTGATGAAGACTGGTTTTGTGTACATAATCCCCGAGTCACGCCACAAGAGAAGAGCTCAAATGGGCTTACCCCTACTGCCTAAAACCAAACCTGAAGAAATAACAAAACTCTTCGAGAAGACTGGCTTCACAAAACTTCTTGAAAGTGTAGAAACATTTGAGAAGGTGGAGTAGAATGGCTGAAGAAAAACCGCGATTTTTACTGTTCTTGGGATGCGTTATACCCTATAGGCTTTCAAGCTACGAAATCTCAGCAAGAAAAGTTCTAACAGAACTTGGAGTGGAAATCTTTGAAATGCCCGAATACAACTGCTGCGGCTTCCCAATGAACCCCGTAAATCACGACGTAATGTTAACCTTAGCTGCAAGAAACCTCTGCGTTGCAGAAAAAGAAAACATGGACATCTTAACCCTATGCAACGGCTGTTTCGGCACATTATACAAGGTGAACAAGACGCTTAAGGAAGACAGAGAAGAAAGAGAAAGAATCAACAAGTACCTTTCCGAGTTTGGAATGGAATTCAAAGGAACAATAGAGGTTAAACATCTTGTTTATGCCTTAGCCGAAGATGTAGGCTTTGAAAAGATAAAGAACGCTGTCAAAAAACCGCTGACTGCCCTCCATGTTGCTCAACATACCGGATGCCACATCGGCCGTCCTAAAAAGCTTATAGAAAAAGACGATCCTGAAAATCCAAGACTTCTCAAAGAATTGATTGAATTAACCGGCGCAAAATGTCTAGACTATATAAGTGAGGCTGAATGCTGCGGAAATCCAATAATAGGCGTTAATGAGTCAATTCCTTTCCGCATGGCGAAAGAAAAACTTGATCACATCACAAATGTAGGGGCCCAAGTACTAGTTACAGTTTGTCCATTCTGTCACATGATGTTTGACATGAATCAGCCTAGAATTGAGAGAACCTTTAACGAAAAATTCAGCCTACCTGTACTGCATTATCCGCAGTTATTGGGTCTTGCAATGGGCTTTACACCTGAAGAGCTTGCTTTAAATGAACTCAGAGTAAAACCCTCTGAACTTTTAATCCAGATTCAAAGTAGAAGTAGTTAGAAAAATGGTTAAAGAAAAGATGAATGTTTTGTTTTTGCCCGTGGCTATGGACATTAAATACAGGGACGTTGAAGCTGAAGATTTATTTATTTGTAATAAGACTGATAAACCTCTAACTCACGCGCGCGGAGAAGAACACCAAGAATTACAAGATGAGGGAATACTGAAGTGCCCGAGTTTGAACCTACAATAATCGGTTTCCTATGCAATTGGTGTGCCTATGCGGGAGCTGATCTAGCTGGAACAAGCAGGATTCAGTATCCGCCGAACATACGGATAATAAGAGTTATGTGCAGTGGCAGAGTTGACCCTGCTTTCATTCTAGAAGCTTTTAAAGATGGCGCAGATGGTGTTCTAGTGGCTGGTTGCCACCTTCCCTCCGACTGCCACTATCTTTCAGGCAACTTTAAAGCTCAAAAAAGATTTATCCTCTTGGAAAATATGCTTTCTCAACTCGGCGTCGAACCCGAGCGCCTAAGACTAGAGTGGATTTCAGCCTCAGAAGGCGATAAGTTCGCTGCTGTGGTGAAAGACATGGTAACAAAACTTAAAAAACTTGGTCCCAGCCCCCTTAAAAATGGAGGAAATGCAATTGGATAAACTGAAGTTTGCGTTTTATTGGGCTGCTAGTTGTGGCGGCTGCGAGATAGCTGTTTTGGACATTAATGAAAAAATCTTGGACGTTGTTGCAAAAGCAGACATAGTGTTCTGGCCAGTAGCTATGGACATTAAGTACAAAGACGTTGAAGCCATGCCAGACAAAAGCATAGACGTCTGCCTATTCAACGGCGCCATACGCAACTCAGAAAACGAACACATGGCGAAGCTACTTAGGCAAAAAACTAAGGTCCTTGTTGCTTTTGGCTCATGTGCCCACGAAGGATGTATTCCCGGACTGGCTAACTTGCATGACCGTAAAGAGATATTTGAAAGAGTCTACTGCGAAACTCCATCGACAAAAAATCCAGATAAGGTAGTGCCAGCTAGCCCTGTTAAAGTTAAAGAAGGCGAGTTGGATAAACCTGAATTCTACGACACTGTAAAAACGCTTGATCAAACCGTAGACGTTGATTATTATCTTCCAGGATGCCCCCCACCAGTGGACCTAATAGTTAACGCTCTTGATGCCATTACAAAGGGTGAATTGCCACCAAAGGGCGCGGTGTTGGCACCATCAAAATCTGTCTGTGACGAATGCCCTCGAAAGAAGGAACAGAAGAAAATTTCAAAAATCTACCGTGTGTATGAAAAGGCGCCAGATCCAGAAAAGTGTCTTCTTGAACAAGGAATACTCTGCATGGGTCCGGCCACACGGGCAGGCTGCGGTGCGCAGTGTTTGAACGTTGATTATCCTTGCACTGGATGCGGTGGGCCCTGTCCTAATGTGCCGGAGCAAGGAGCAGCCATGTTAAGCGCTTTAGCATCGATTCTCGGGGTTGAAGAGGAGAAAGAAGGAGGTTATGATCCTGAGAAATTGATAAATCAGATTAAGGATCCGGTTGGCACTTTTTACAAGTATTCATTGCCGCATTCGATTATTAACAGGAAGGTGATGAAGAAGTGAAGCAAATATCCATCGACCCAATAACGAGGCTGGAAGGCCACGGTAAGATCGACATATTCCTAGATGATGCAGGGAACGTTGTGAACGCTTATATGATAATACCTGAGTTGAGGGGCTTTGAGAAGTTCTGCGAGGGAAGAAAAGTCGAAGACTTGCCGATAATAACCACGAGGATCTGCGGAGTCTGTCCAGTTGCGCACCACATGGCGAGTGCAAAGGCGTGTGACGCAGCGTTGAATGTCGATCCCCCGTTGACTGA
>JAOUKM010000036.1 GCA_029882535.1 Candidatus Bathyarchaeota archaeon | reverse complement strand
TGAATTTATTACTTCAGCCCCAGAAGATAAAAAGGAAGAGACGAGAACTCCTACTATTAAAATTGCCAAAAAGAGGAAAGTGTTTATAATTCATGGTAGAGATGAAACGCAAGCATTACGTCTTCAAAAATATCTGTCAAAAACGTTGAATCTTGAGGCAGAAATGTTTGAAGACTTTAAAGAAAGAAGCGGAAGTAAAACGATAATTGAGCAACTTGAATATATCCAAAACAATGTGGGTTATGCTTTTGTTATTGTTACACCAGATGACTTAGGCTGTTTACGTAAAGATATAGACAAGTGTAGAACTAAGTTTATGATAGGCAAGGAAAAGATCAAAATAGATACCGTGTGTAAAATACTAGACAAATTGAATTCAAGAGCACGGCAAAACGTTGTTTTCGAGCATGGACTTTTCATAGGGGCTTTAGGAAGAGACTATGTGTGTTGTCTTCTTAAAGAAGAAACGAAAGAGAAACCAAGCGACATTGACGGAATCCTCTATGAAGGTTTCAAAGAATCTGTAAAGGAAAAGTTTACCGAAATAACCAAGAAACTGAAAAACGTTGATTTAGTCAAGACCTAACGTAAAAGCTATAGCAGAACCAAAAGAACTAATTAGAATAACGAAAAGGTAGGCTGTTACATTGAATGGTGACCTATTAACTCTCATTATAGGTGCAATTATTGGTATTGTAGCCTCTATGATAGCTTACTGTTTGAATTCTATTCTTAGAGTAAGGGAACAAAGTATTGCTAGAGAGTTTACAATGCGAAAAGAAGCACGACATTTCTTCGAAGCTCTTTATGGTACAGTAAGTCGCCTTGATGATCTTGTTAAATCCTATAGAGAGTTTCAAAAAGAAGGGGGCAAGGTATTGATGTTAACTGAAAAGGGCTATGATTGGGTTTCAGGAAAAGACATAATCAAAGATTACAAAAACATATATGAAGAGAGATCAAAGCTTTGGGCTGATGCAGTAAGCAAAGGATATGAAGTCTTCCTACCACCTGATTTGGCTGATGAGCTTGTTTTTTGTTGGGCAGTTGCTAGTTATCTATATCAGAATGATGAGTGGAAAAAGTTGGAGATAGATCTTCTAAGTATTTTCGATGAAATATCAAAAGGAATTTTAACCATGATAGAAGAATCATTGGGTTTAAGAAGAAAAAGATTGTTGAGAAAACCGAAATGGTTAAACTGGAGACAAATACGTTCTATTATTAGAAGTGGTAAAACTGTCTAAAAGAAAAAGAGAGGATATTAAGAAAATCAAACTCCGAAAAGTAAGTTCATCAGATGTTCATGGTGTAAGGCAATCGCTGCATGGAAGACGAGTAATTAGGGAGACTGCTGTTCCATCCAAAGATGTCTCTGCAATTCGAAAAGGACTTGTCAGAACTTCTGATGTTTCGAAATATATGAAGAAAATAGAAAGAAGTGCAGCACAGAAAAAGAAAGAAATTAAATTGTGAAATTCACCTTTCTCCTAAGTACCACTTTATCAATTCTTCATCACTCATTTTATCATAGTCTACAGTGAATCCTATTTCAGTTCCATATCCCTCTTCTTTTAGCATCTTTCTTAAGAACTGACCAAAGGCTTTAGTCACTAGTTGTACAGTTTCTTCTAAGTTTCCTACTCTACCATTATTCTTCACTGGGTCCATTCTTAGTACTCTAGAAACCTTGATTGCATCTTTCTTCAGATTGACATGATTGATATAGGTCTTGATACTCTTGTCTACTTGCTTACCACACATTAATTTAGCATTCCAACTAGTTACACCATTCTCAGCACATACTCTTAGAAACAATTTTCTTGCAATGTGCCAGTTGAAAGATCCATGAGCTTTAATCTGTGCTCTCCTCTGTAAGCTTTGTATCTTCCTTAACATTTGTTTCTCACTTAAGTGTCCCTTTCTCTCACTCTGGAAAAGGTAAGGATTCTTCTGATCTAAAGTAAGAATATGCTTCACTAGTAACTCTTGAAACTCTGGATCAATGTAACAGTGTGCAACTATTCCTTCCTTCTTTGTGTACACTAACGTTTCTTTCAAGTCATCAGTAGATTCAAAGTTGAACTGTTTCCATTCAAGTCTACAAGCATCACCTATTCTTAAGCCAAGTAGCCAAGTTTTCACTAATACCTTTTCTTCTAAAGAACTTACATCGTACATTGCTCTTGCTTCATCAGAAGTTAAAATGTGATCTCTGGTTGTTAATGTAGTTCTAAAGACTCCTAAGGATCTTCTTATGTTCAAAGGAATGTTATTGTACTTAACATATTGAATAATTGGATTTGTAAGAGATCTACAAGTATTCTGTTTATACTTCTTCTTTAACCATACATAGTAACGTTCAATGATCTTAGCTGGATCTTCCTCACCTAATAGTCCTTTAGGACCTTTAGGATAGAACTCAGAAAACTTAGCTAATCCACGTTTGTAACTCTTTCTTGTCTGATCTGAGACTAAGCTTTCTAGGAATATATTTTCCATATACACTTTTTCTCACCTTCCTAGAAGAATAGCCTTATGAACTCAGAATCTGGAACAGTGATATTAGACTTCTAATGTCCTAGTGCTCCCGCATCATCCCATTTTTTACGAGTTCCATTAGAAACATTCGGGTTCTGAGATATATGTAGCTGATATGCTTAGTGCACTTGAGGGATTCCAAAAGTGAACAATCGCATTCTGCAAATGATTTAAACAACCTCATTTCAGTAGACAATGCATGCATAAGATGTACGTCGCAAATATTCAATCTTAGGCACCGACCACTCTCACTTCTTCTACCTTAAGGGAAGGCACTACTGCGTCTTGAAACTGCTTAGAATCATTACCCATTGCTGTGATGTGCTTTAACCAGTCGAAGACCACTCCAGTAACCATCCCATTCTTTATGGGATGTTTTATCTCCCCATCCAAGATGAAGAATGCTTGGGAAAGCTGGGCGCTAACCATTCCTGAGCCTTCTTGGGGAAAGCCAGCCATAGATTCGACTAAGACACCTTTCTTTGTTTCGGAGATAAGTTGTTCCTTGGTTTTGCTTCCGGAATGCATCATCATGTTTGATATGCTGATTTGGGGGGTCGTCCTGTAGCTTGTGCCAATTATCATGTTTACCAACTCAAAACCCCGAGGGGAACGTGAAGCATTACCTGTATTTCTTTTTTGAAAGGCGTTAGCTGTAGTAGCATCGTACAGGAAACCTTTGAGTTCCCCGTCTTTAATCAGAACAGAGTTTTGGGAAGGGTATCCTTCATCATCAAAGCTTCTGGATCCAAATCCGTTTTCGAGTATTGCATTGTCTGATACTGTCAGAGGCTGAGATCCAATATTTTGTCCAACATCCTTGATCCACACAGATCTCCCAGACAGAGCATTATCTCCTTTCAGAGCATCCACCAACACATCGACGATTTGATAGGAGACCGCTTCTGGTCCAAAGATGACTGTACCTTCGAAGCTTTTAACAGGTTTTGGACCAAAAAGCTGGATAACTTTTCTTGCTACATTCTCTCCGATTGCTTCGGGTTTTAAATTAGCCACGCGGCTAAACTTGGCATCATAACAACTACTTGTCACTTCCCCATCTTGGTCACCTCCTCCTACAAGATAAATTACAGCTCGAGTTCCTCTTTCTTCAAAATCAACACTCAGGGTGTTTATGACTCCAACTCGATCTGACTCGAAGAGAACGCGACCATCTTTAGCTATTACTCGCTTATCAAAATCCTCTGCAGCACTTATCGCTCTCTTCGCAATGCTGATTGCTTCTTCCTGATCCATTTCAGCAACTCGAGCATCGAAAAGACCCTTCACATTTGGAGCTTTGCCCGTATCGGGGAGAGCGAAGTGTGGTACTTCAGAACTTACCTTAGCTATATCTAACGCTTTTTCTGCTGCCTTAGAAATGACCTTTTCATTCATAGTATTTGTGCAAGCAAAGCCAACTTTGCCCGAAATGGCAATTCTGAACCCGACACCAGAGTCGTTAATCTTGTTTTGTGTAAATATTTCAGAGTTCCTGATTGTAACTTCTATTATTTCCTTACTTGCGAAAAATGCTTCTGCGTGGGTTACATTCTTCATTTCAAGGGCCTTCATGACCTTGTGAACCGTATTGGTCAAAAATTGCCAATTCTCATCTGAAGTCATCTTATGCGCTTCCCATTCCTCCAATCATAATTTCGCAACGAATCAGTGGAGCAACTCGTCCCTGCACAGCGAATTGAAATTTTCCACAAGCGCCTGGGCGTAGAACTGCTTCTTTACCTATTGCATCAATGGTTTTGAATACTTCAATTGCGTTACCAGCAACGTTTGCGCCACGTAGATCCTCTGTCAATCTACCATTTTTAATCCATTTTGCCTTCTGGAAGCCAAAAGTGAAGTCGGCATTGACATCCGCTTGACCTCCGAATGTTCCTTCAAGAAACAACCCTTCCTTGATGCCCTCAATCATTTCCTCCTGTGAATAGTCGCCAGCTTCAAGACCGATGTTGGTTTGCCTAATTAAGGGCTCCACACTGTAATCCCAAGCATGAGCATTCCCAGTTGGATGCACATCTGCAAGGGCTGCACTTGTCATATCATGCATAAAAGATTTCAACACCCCATTCTTGATAAGGTCAGTGCGTTTAGATTCTACACCTTCATCATCAAACACGAAATAACCCAAACCGTTGGGTACCTGACCAGAATCATAAATTGTAACAAGTTCAGATGAGACACCCTTGCCAAGGCAATTGCCAAAACCTCCTCCAGACATGGCCAAGTCCGCTTCCAGCGGATGCCCAATAGCTTCGTGAAGCATAGTAGCGCACAAAGTAGGATGTATAACTACTCGAAACTTTCCCGATGGTGGTGCCTTTGCTTTAATAAGTTGGACTGCCGTGGCCGCCACGTCTTTTCCCAGAGAATATGGCGTAGTCTTGTCGAAAAGCTCTAATCCTCCTGTGTGACCAAGGTTTTCAGAGGCAGGACAAAGCAGCCCATTGCATTTCGCTATGACATCGACAAACAGTAGTACGCGAGTTGTTTCTTGATGAAGGCGTGATCCTTCCGAATTAAGAAAGTATTTGTCGTCTTCAATGCAAATATATGTGGCTTTAATATCCGCCACGTTGGATCCCACGTCCTTTGCACCTTTGTAGGCTTCTAAAGGGATTTTCACGATTTCTGGTGGTAAGAGATCCTTGGGAGATTTTTTAATCGGTATCGATCTGTCTGCCACAACTTTCTTGGGAGTCTCAAGCTGTATCTTCCTTCGTTTCGACTTTGAAGATGTCTTTGCCAAGTTTATCGCGCTATTTATTGTCTGTAAAACGCTCTCAGAATCAAGCGTATTTGTTGAACTAAAACCCCAAGACTTGCCATCCACAAAAGCCCGAGCGCCAGCTCCACTTAAACTGATCTGTGAGAATCTCTCTATAATTCCATTCTTGACCATGCAAGTGGTCAGATTTCTTTCCTGACCCCGTAGCTGAACCAGATCTGCCTGATTCGTCTTCTTATGCAAGCTTCGCTCTAAGATGTGTAACATCATATTCAACCCATTGTTAGTATAGCTTAGTATATTTTTTAATGTATTCTGCCGCACGCGATGTTTAGTGTCGTTGACGAGTTGCCTTTTGTTTCTTGTAGTATTTTTTCATAAAAACAAAAAGACAAGGCTTAAAATTGCTAGTATAATCGAAACAGAAAAGTTTAACGTCCACATAATCTTGTTCCACCTGAAAATTTTGTAGCCATCCATTATACCGAAAGGGATTAGGTTAAAGACGGCTATGAAAGAGTTTATCCACGCTCCAAAAACCGCAACAAACACTAAAACCGGGTTTGGATAGATTATGCTGCTTATTAAGCCAGTTATAAGGAATAGCGTAGCGAGAGTAATGTTTGTTAAAGGCCCCGCAAACGCAGTTTTCCCTATTGTTTCTCTGTCGCCTAGACCTGCAATCATAACAGCGCCTGGAGAAATAATCTTGAATAACGGTGCAAAGATAGAGATTAGGGTGATTAAGGCTCCTATAGGAGTTAGTCGAAATTCTGCCCATAATCCTTGATGCTGTGCAGCTATTTTGTGGGCTATCTCGTGTACGAGAAAAGAAAAAGTAAGGACTATAGCTAAGGATGCTACAGCTGTTAGGGAAAAGTCAAACAGAAACAGAGATGCACCTACGCCCATTACAAGCAAGGTTCCAACCGCCAAGTGTTTAAGTTCTGTTGTGCTGAACCATATGACTCTGCCCCTCTTTTGCGGAGGCATCATAGTGACAGAATACTGGTATGAAGGTTCAGTCTTTGCTGTCTTCAGCGTTTTTGCTGGCTGTTCTCTTGGGGCTCGGGCACGCCAGTATTCTGGACAATCATGATTTTCGGGCAGGCGGTGCTCGACGCAGAAATATTGGTCGCAGTAGGGGCATTTAAAGGGCATGTAGGTTTCGGCGTTACATTGCTTACATTTCACTTGGTTTGGCACCTTTCGGTTTTAGGTTGTTCATTGGTTTTGTGGTTTATATGTTTGCTGTCCATGCTTAAAGTGGCTACCAGACATTCTTAAACAAGTCTTCCTTTTCATCGATAACCAAATCTCTGAAAGAGGAGTCTTCACGGAAACTTATCCGATTTAATCCTTTAACAATTACAACGGGCATCGCCTCTTTTCCTTCTCCCATAATAAGTTCTGCAGCACTAGCTAATTCATCAGCAACCGCGCTGAATTTGACTCGCATGACATAGCCGAACAAGTCCTCTGTGCCACGATAATCAACGAACGGGTCAATCCCAGCTAGACCAATTGCGAAATTAACTTGTCCCCGTCGGAAAGCGCGACTATATGTGTCGGATATGATGATTCCGACGTTTTTGCCAGTTAGCTTCTTAATACGGGAACGTAAACTTCTAGCAGACTCGTCGGGATCTACAGGTAGGAGTGCGTAGTGATTTGAGCCTTTTACATTTGATTTGTCTATTCCCGCATTTATGTTAACGATGTCTCGTTGGTCTTCAACTATAAGTATTTGCCGTGAAGCTTTCAGAAAACGCTTTGATTCACGTAAAACCAACTCCACAAGTTTTGGGTTTCTTCCTGTCTTTTCTGCAATTCCTAACGCTCTTTCAGAAGGTTTCACCATGTCTAGCTGGACTACACGGTCTTCGGCTTTGGAAATCACCTTTTGTGCAACGATCAAAATGTCTCCGTCTTCAATCTCGACATTGTTATTCTTTGCTGCTGAGACAATCAAGCTAGCTAAGTCGTCACCCGCCTTTATCAGCGGAAGCCCTTCAAGGCCAAAAATGCTAATGTTCTTCACCATTTCAAATTGCCCTCTTAATTCAAGACTCAAGTTTTCATTACATTAACAAGAATCGAAACAACGCTAAGAACATTTATTAGTCTATCTCCTTCAACAACACTGAAAAACCTATGGAGCTAAAGCTGAACAAACATTTTAGACCTTTTGATTTAGAGAATACTCTACAGTGTGGACAACTGTTTAGATGGGAGAAAAAGGAAGACTGGTGGTATGGCATTGTTAAGCATCAAATTTCCAAAGTGCGACAGACAAATAACGTTCTCGAATTTGAAGGCACAAATGTTGACTTCATAAGGAACTATTTTCGATTAGACGACAATCTACCGCAGATAATTTCTGAGATCAGCCGGGACTCTTTGACAGAAAGCGCCGTTCAGGCATTTCCCGGACTACACATAGCAAGACAAAATCCTTGGGAATGCCTGATCTCATACATATGCGCCACTTACAAGAGCATACCCACCATCAAAGACATGATTTTCGAATTGTCAAAACGGTTTGGAGATGAAATTGCTTTCGAAAACCACGTTTCTTACACGTTTCCAGAACCTAATGTGCTAGCAAACGCCACTCTGAATGAGCTTAGAAAATGCAAACTAGGATTTCGGGCAAAACGAGTTCGAGAAACAGCAAGAATGGTCGACTGTAATAAAGTTGATTTTGAAACACTGAAAAAGATTGATTATGAGACAGCTAAAGACGAACTGCTACGGCTTCCCGGCGTCGGAAACAAAGTGGCTGACTGTGTTTTGCTTTTCTCTCTTGAGAAGCTGGAAGCGTTTCCCGTAGATGTTTGGATGAAACGCATAATTCAGAAGCATTACGCGAACCATTATGATGCGTCGTTCATCAGTAGAATCTCGGAGAAAACCTCACTATCCACAAAAGAGTATAACAAGATAGGCTCGTTTGCTCGAGACTATTTCGGAAAATATGCTGGATACGCTCAGGAGTATCTGTTTCATTTCGTTAGAAGCAAACAAACCTAAAGGTTCAGCCTAACAAGGGCAAAATCCGAGTTTATTTCCTCTTCAACGTGGAATCCTTTTCTCAGATAAAGCTTGATGGGTCCAGAAGGATTGTTCGCTGAGCCCTTTCTAGCAAAGGTTTCGACAGCCTTGAAACCGTGTTTTCTCAAGTCAGCGATTACTTGATCAAGAAGTTTTTCGCCTAGGTTTTTCCCGCGAAAGCTTTCGTCGCTGATGTATAGACAAGAGATGAAAACAATACTTTCCTTTGCTGTTCCTAACTTTTTGGATCCGTATTCTTGGACGTTTGGGAATCTGTTTGAGGTGGAGTATTGAGCGTATCCTACTGGTTTGTTGTCAGCGTGTATTATTTTGCCGCAGTTTCCAAACTCTTTTAGTGTTTTGAGAAACCAAGCGGCTTTCATCGTTGCATACTTTTCTTTTTCTGTTTGCGCCACTTTCTGTCTGCCTTTTTCAAAAGCTGGTTTTTCCCAGTATAAACAAGTTCTACATGGTTCGGGGATTTCTTTGATACCATCCTCTGTAATGTCTTTAATTGAAACTTTCATATGACTTGTCTCTTTGAGTGTTCTTATGAAGTTGGCGGTGGAGGTGGTGATGGACTTGCAGTTGTTAAAACAACAGTAGTCCTAGCCATGCGGTCACTTACTCTTTGATGCGGATCACCTGGCGTTGCTAAACCAATAATTACGTCTATGAGAACTAAAATCCAGTAAATCTTGCTTACATTTCTGATAAACGCTGCATCTAAAGGAGGCATTTGACCGCCCAGTTTTACGGTTTTTAGGTTCATGATTTTCTTGCCGAAAGTCCATCCATAAGAAGATTCAAAAAAGGCGAAGTATAAGACGCTTAAGACTCCTGCGAAAAACGGGAATACAAAAGGGTTAAATATAAACCAAGGCAAGCCTGCTACTGCTGCTATTATAATAAGAGGTATAGTGATAATCGCTGCGATGATTAGAGTACCTATCCACACAATTATGCTATCGATAATAAAAGCAACAAGCCTCTTTATCCAATGATCTTGAAGCCGAGAGTCGCTTCCAATTCTTTCAAAACCTGTTGACATAACTCTTCACAAACAGACTCTTGTGCAGTCTAAGACTATATATTATTTCTGTAGCTTCACCCCCAAAAAAAAGAAAACAAAAAGTATTTCTAGCCTTTCACCACGGCTATTGGCAACAGCCTTGCCACACGTGTAGCAATTCCCACCTTGTCGCTTACCTCTACCACCCTATCCACATTCTTATAAGCAGGATCAGCTTCCTCTGCAAGAACCACAACGCTTGCCGCTCGAACAACCATTCCACGCTTCTCCAAAGCCCTTTTTACGTCGCCACCCCAAAACCTCCGTTTTGCCGCCGACCGACTCATCATCCTACCCGCTCCATGAGCCGTCGAGCCGAAAGACACTTCCATAGCCTTTGCTGCACCAACAAGAAGCCACGAGCTTGAACCCATACTGCCGGGGATAAGGACAGGCTGCCCAAAATTGCGGTAGTCAATTGGCACAGCTGGGTTATTAGGTGGAAAAGCTCTTGTCGCCCCTTTCCGATGAATCCAAACCTTCTTACGTTGACCATTAACACGGTGTTCCTCAATCTTGGCAATGTTGTGTGCTACGTCATAAACCAGTTGGAGACCAAACGTTTCTGCCGGCTGCCTAAAAACCTGTTCAAAGCTCTGTCTCACCCAATGCGTTATTGCTTGGCGGTTAGAGAAGGCATAGTTAACCGCACATGACATTGCTTTGAAATAGTCTTCGGCTTCTTTTGTTTTCCCATGTGCACATGCAAGCTCTCGGTCAGGCAGATTAATCTTATATTTGTGCACCGCTCGCTCCATTACACGAAGATAGTCGGAGCATATTTGATGCCCATACCCGCGAGAACCGCAATGAATCATGACGGTGACTTGTCCTTCCTCGTTTATGCCGAAGGCTTTTGCCACGTCAGGGTTGTAGATTTTGCCGACTTTTTCAATTTCAAGGAAGTGGTTGCCTGATCCTAAAGTGCCAATCTGGGTGGCTCCTCGGTTTTTCGCTGTGGTTGAAACTTTATCTGGGTTCGCTGTTTTCATGTGACCGTTTTCTTCGCAGTGTTCAATGTCTTCTTTCCGCCCCATTCCCTGCTCCACCAGCCAAAAACTCCCTTCTTCTGCTAGTCTGTCGAGTTCGTTGGTTTTGATTCGGAAGTCTTTTCTGCGGCTACCGAGACCGCATGGAACATTGTTGAAAATTGTGTTTGTTAACTCTTTTAGCTTGGGTTGTATGTCTTGTTCGCTGAGGTTTGTTGTTAGTAGTCTTACGCCGCAGTTTATGTCGTATCCTACTCCTCCAGGGCTTATCACTCCTTCCTCGTAGTCTGTTGCGGCTACTCCTCCGATGGGGAAGCCGTATCCTTCATGACCGTCTGGCAAGGTTACGGAGTACTTGTATATGCCTGGTAAATGAGCGACGTTAGCGCTCTGTTCCAGTGTTCTGTCTGTCTTCATTTTTTCCAGCAGTTCTTCATCTGCAAAGACTATGCCTGGAACGCGCATGCCTAGTTTGTATTTTTGTGGGATGCGCCACGAGTAGTTGTCAAGTTTTTCGAGTGGCACGTTGTAGGTTGGGCGTCCTCGTCGTTTTGGTTTGTTCAAGCTTTTTCACTTTATGGAATGTGAGTGGAAGGCGAAATATAAGTAATTTTGGTGTAGAAGCCAAAGATTTTCAAATAGGCAATTGCTAATGTTGTCTTTCCTTATACTTGAAATATTCTATGAAGCCTTGAATGTTTTGCGAAAAGGTGCCTCTGCCCATGATGGGGTGAGTTTTAATGTAACTTTTTACCTTGTGTACTTCGGAATCCCTGTTTGCGATTTCCTCTTTTATTTCTTCTATAGTTGCTCCTTCCTTCATTTTTTCAGCCACAACATTCGCCCAAAGTCTCAGCTGATCAGCATGTGTCTGTAGTTTTTCCAAGGCGTCTGTTGCTCGGCCAAAATGCGAATAATATAATAGCTTAGGTTTTAGCTGCTTCAGTTTTTCAATGGAAGCTAACGCCGTTTCTAAATGAAAAGGCGGCGGAGTTGTCGGTGTGATTGTTTTGAATTCGGGGATGTAAATTCCAGCAGTATCACCTGGAAAGACGCCTTTGCTTCTTTTTTCGTAGAAACTTTGATGGTGGGATGCGTGGCCAAGAGTTTCTATAGCCTTTAATTCAACACCTTCGCCTAAATCAACTGTCATTCTATCTTTGGCAACTATTATCCGCTCTTTAATAACGGACACAGGCTCTTCATAGAGTTCAGCAACTTTGCCTAACACTTGCTTCGATTGGCTCCACAACCTTGCGGGGTCTGCGATATGGGGAGCCCCTCTTTTGTGAACGATAAGCTTCGCCTTTGGCAAGTGGCTAAGAAGTGTGCCTGCACCTCCGCCGTGGTCAAGATGGATGTGGGAAACCGCCACGTAATCAACATCTTTGGCGTCTACTTCTATCTCTCTCAATCCAGCCAACAAGTTTGGAATAGTTGCAGTAGGTCCAGTTTCAATGATTGCCGTTTTCTTTGCTTTTAGTACGTAAGAGGCGATGAAGTGGCTAAAGCCGGCTGGTTTGAGGTCTATCAAGAAAATGTGTGGGTCGAGTTTGGTGCTGAACATTTTTTCACGATTACAGTAGCAACTGCATTGGAGCTTTTAACCCTTTCAGAAATGGATGTTACCTGTGGCTACTTTGAAGGTTTTCTTCTGTAAACTTTGCTACTAGTCGCGTTGCTATCAGGAACAGTGGAAGTATCAACTCCGTTTGAAACTCTGGATTAGTGCGAAAACTTCGAATATATCTAACCCTTGAAAGCTTAATCAGTTGATTAAACCTAATCTAGCTTTGCTTCATTGTTACTTCTTGAACTGCACCACATTCGTTGCAGAATAGAATTATCATTTCACCCTCGCCAGTAGGATGCATCCAGATAAGGAACTTCGAAGATTCCGCACCACATTTGAAGCATTCTGGATTTCTTATGACTATCACCCTCTTTAGATTAAATGCTCAATCATAATATAAATTTCACAAACGCACCAAGTCAACCTTGCCAAGCTACATATGGCTCGATTTTCTGAGAAGTCAAAGCGGAAGCGAACCCTAAAACTCCAAAACTTGTTTGGTGTAAGCAAGCTATGAAGTCTAGGGTCGCTTCCATTATAAAAGAAGACTCCGACAAAACTTTAAAGGTTATGGCTTTTCAACCAAGGAATTGCTAGGCATCTATTCGCTTCTCAAAAGATAGATAGGTTTTTCCAGTTCTTTGATTTTGAAGATGTCTTCAACAAGTGGGGGGATTCGAGTAGCCAATATGTCCTACAACCCAGACATTTTCCTTTTTAAGTAAACTATGAAGAACCCAACACCGCCGACCCCAGTAAAGATTATTTTAAAAGTCTCGCTGTTTAGATGAAGAAAGCTGTCAATGATGGCGGCGGTTACATAAAACCCTATCAAGACTATTACGGGTATCACAATGAAATCTTTTATTGCTTTATCGACTCTATCTTCACCCAAGAATATCCCTTTCTTAGCGTTCATATAGACCAATTATCTTATGTAACTCATCAAATAGTTTATCGAAATTCTTAATCAACACATCATCTAGCTCTTTTTCTTGACTTATCAGTCTAAGTATCTCATAGGCTATTTGGATTTTATCGAGTTTGTATTTGGTTTTGGATTTCTTTAGTAGACTGCTCGCTTTATTATTGACTTTGCCCTTTCCCTTTTGGAGTGCATCTTGGACCTGTTCAGAAGTGAGGTTAAGAAATCTTCCCTGAACATTCTGGAATGCTTTGGCATATATATTCAGTGGAAACACATCCTCTATATCAAAGTCTTTTTGACTGTCATTGACTGCAGGCAGTAGGATGACACACATTTTCGAAGAGCTAGTTTTATTAGCCACAGTCACAATCTTTATATTGGGAAATCCCTCCTCTGATTTCCTTTAGCGACTAGTCATCGCTATCAACGTTAAAAACACGCCCCGTAACTCTTCCGGCGGCGGCGTCAACCCAGACACTAAAGGCGCTTAAAAACGCCCTACGGATGACCCAAACGGTTGACCTCCAGTTACGGGGACAAAAAATGGAGACCTGATAACAGAGGTTAGGTCTAACATAGGCTTAGCGCACACAAAAACCACCCCCCAAATCCAACCCACAGCAAAAGCGGCAAGAAACTCCCAACACATCATAAATCCGGTTGATCCTGCCGGACCCTACTGCTATCGGGATGGGACTAAGACATGTTAGTTGTGCGTCTCTCAGCTATGAAAGAGACGCGGCACACGGCTCAGTAACATGTGGCTAACCTGCCCTTAGGACAGAGATAACCCCGGGAAACTGGGGCTAATCCCTGATAGGCGTGGGCTTCTGGAATGGATCCACGCCCAAAAGACGTTTAAATCATGCTTTTGACATCGCCTAAGGATGGGGCCGCAGCCGATCAGGTTGTTGGCGAGGTAACGGCTCACCAAGCCTTTTACCGGTACGGGCCGCGGGAGCGGTAGCCCGGAGATGGACACTGAGACAAGGGTCCAGGCCCTACGGGGCGCAGCAGTCGCGAAAACTCCGCAATACACGAAAGTGTGACGGGGCTATCCCGAGTGCCGTCCGCTGAGGATGGCTTTTCTCCAGTGTAAGGAGCTGGAGGAATAAGGAGAGGGCAAGTCTGGTGTCAGCCGCCGCGGTAATACCAGCTCTCCGAGTGGTAGGGATGTTTATTGGGCTTAAAGCGTCCGTAGCCGGCTTAACAAGTCCTCCGTTAAATCCAGCGATTCAATCGTTGGACTGCGGGGGATACTGTTGGGCTAGGGGACGGGAGAGGCCGACGGTATTCTCGGAGTAGGGGTGAAATCCTATAATTCCGGGAGGACCACCAGTGGCGAAGGCTGTCGGCTAGAACGAGCTCGACGGTGAGGGACGAAAGCTGGGGGAGCGAACCGGATTAGATACCCGGGTAGTCCCAGCCGTAAACGATGCGGGCTAGGTGTTAGGGTGGCTACGAGCCACTCTAGTGCCGCAGCGAAGGCATTAAGCCCGCCGCCTGGGGAGTACGGCCGCAAGGCTGAAACTTAAAGGAATTGGCGGGGGAGCACCACAAGGCGTGAAGCGTGCGGTTTAATTGGAGTCA
>JAOUKM010000035.1 GCA_029882535.1 Candidatus Bathyarchaeota archaeon | reverse complement strand
GGCTTTTTCATATGACGGTTATTCTTAGGTTTTCTTGGGCTTCCTAAGTATTGAACCCACATACAGCCCGATGAAACCAAGCACCAAAGCAAAGACAACATACTCCGCTACAATCATTTCCATCAGGAATGCCGAATATGAAGCCCAGTCCAAAGTTGTCCACCCATCAGTAGAGAACATGCTCTCTAGACCTTCAGTAATCCCAGCGCTGGTGTAGGGATTTGTGTAAGAAGTCATTGTGTAAAACGCCAACACAAGCGCAAAAAAAACAACAATCCTGCTGATTGCTCCTTTCCTCGACTCCTCCTGAATTTTTGCTGCAAACAGGTAACCAACAATCAACGAAGCCACCAAAATCGAAAGAATAAGGGCAACGTCAACCCCCCAAACAGTGCTCACTTGAACAAATACCGCCAAAAACACAAACTCAAGCAATATGTAAATCACACTCAAAGAAACCGCAGCCGTAACAACATCACTAAACTTCAACCTATCACCTCCTTTGAAATGAATATACGTATGTGTGTCTTCTCATTCAGTTTTTATGACTTGTGGAAGAAACTTCAATCTAGCAGACTACAGTAGAAAGTATGTTATATTTTAGAATCAAAGTTACTAACATAGACAGTGGGTAATAGTAGATAGGTCTTTTACAGCAATACGGAAGTTTGAGTCTGTTACGATCCGCGCAAGCGCCAAGAACAAAAAGATTCCGCATCCGAAAATTCTCGCTGACTAAAGTAATTGAGATTGGACTGGAGTAAAACACTACCTAAAACTGTGGATAATAGAGAAACACCTAGGAAGGTAGGTTATCGGAACGCGCGCATCGAAACAACAGATTAGAATCTTGGAAGTTCAAATTCCAGACCCTTATCAAGAAGTTTCTCTATTATTGGCACAAACATGTGTGCTGTTTCAAATAAATCGTGAAGAAGAATGATCTCATTAGAACCTGTAAAATTTAAACCCCTTCCTCCTTCAGGAACATCTTCATCCATCCTTTCAAGGACATCTTTCAACCCTTTGATTCCGTATCTTGGCTCTTTCTCCAGAACTACCCAGTCCATCGTAACATAAGTGAGGTAAACATCGACATCATTCAGAAGATGTGCTTCATTAAACCAATCGTAGTTAATGTCCTTGAATTTTGGTTGCTTGTAGCCTAACTTTTTCAAGAAATCTTGGATGGCTTTGATGTGCTCGAGGTTTTCCCTTCTAGGGAAGAAGCCCCCTTTCTTAATATCAGATCCACCACCCTTATCACCCCAAGGAAACCTGAATACCTTAGCTGGTCTTTCTATCCCTGCTTCTTTATATACCGCTTCGATCAATTCATCGGTTATCTCAATCTGTCTAAAACATTCTTTTAACGAAATTTTTGAAAAATGAGGATGATCATATGAGTGATTTCCCATCACGAAACCTTTTTTTGTCGCGTAGACGACAACCTCTTGTCTCTTCTCTAATAATTCACCTCTACAGAACCAAATAGCGGGGATTCCTTTTTTAAGAAGAAAATCGACTTTCCTCTTCATATCGTTTGATGGACAATCGTCGATAGTAAGGTAAGCAATTTTTCTTACCATAATCGTAGTTGAGTTTGACCCTGTTAATATTGTTTTATGTCTCCTTGTATGCGCGCATATAGAATATTGCATTCATGTAGGGGATACGATTTTTACCTGTCTTATTGGAAACCTATAAATGGTTGCCCTTATCCCTGTTGGTTGGGTAAATTTTAGCTTACTTTGCTGTCAACTATACAGAGTTCCGCGCCATGTATCACTTGAATCCACCAGTTCAACGCCACAAAGTCATTGTCATAATATACGATTAATCGCGCAACACTGTCCACCGCCGCCTCTTCTGGCACGTTCCCTTCCCATGTTAAAGTCCTCTGATTACATGGCTTCAAAATAAGCAGTTTCTCCTCGCCTTTCCACGTCCAATCGTCACCCTCAAAGGTCACCGCGATTTTCCACGTGCCTTCAGCTGTGCCTTTGTTCTTGAAAGTTATCTTGACGATGAAAGATTCATCCGGCTTCTTGTCTACTGTTCCTCCACACGTAATCTCCATGTCCAGCAAAGAGACGCCTTGAGTAGGTCTAAAGAAGTAAACTGCGCCTAACGTTCCAAGCGCCAACAAGGCGATAGTTACTATGGCAAATATTTTCTTTTGCATTTTTATCGCTTCTCCTTTCTTCAAGAAATTGTCGTTTTGCTCTTTCTTATATGTTTGTTGAGTTATCTTCTAGAGAAGATAGGTAACTTATCTTTTCTCATGGAGTGAGTCTGCTGCGGTCTCTTGGAAACAAAACAACTTCCCGAATATTCCGTTTACCCGTCAACATCATCAGCACCCTTTCTAAGCCAGCTGCCCACCCGGCATGTGGAGGCAGTCCATAATCAAAAACTTGTAAATGATGTTTAAAGGATTCCGGGGCTAATCCCTGTTCTTTCAGCCGCTTCGTTAAGAGATTTTTTGAGTGAACACGTGTTCCTCCAGAAGCCAGCTCCATCCATTTCCACATGTAGTCGAATCCTTCACTAACCTCAGGGTCATTGTCTTTCGGTTTGATGTAGAAGGGCTTGGATTTCATAGGCCACTCGGTTATGAAGTAGAAGTAGGGATGAAGCTTGCCTAAGGTTCGGTAGGCGGGTGTAGGAATATCTTCGCCCCATGGAACTTCTATTCCTTCCTTCTTCAGTTCGTCTAAAATTTGCGTGTAGGTAAAACGCCTTGAGGGCAACTTCGGGATGTCTACTTTGTGTTTTAAAATTTTTAGCTCTTTTTGGCAGTCTTCCTTCACGGTTTCACAGACGTGGCACATAACTTGTTCCAGCAGTGTCATGACGTCGTCTGCAGTAACGAAAGCTTGCTCTATATCTATTGAGATAAACTCGCTCAAATGTCTCCGCGTGTGGGACTCTTCAGCCCTAAAAAAGGATCCAATTTCAAAGACTTTCTCAAAACACAGAGTTAACTCTTCTTTATATAGCTGTGGACTCTGAGCCAAATAGGCTTCTTGGTCAAAATAGTCTACAGAGAAAAGAGCGGCTCCACCCTCAGTTGCAGTTGCAATGATTCTCGGCGTGTAAACCTCTATGAAGCTTTTTTCTGAAAGAAAACTGCGAAGGGCAGTTAACGTTGTGTGCTGGATGCTCCATATTGCCCGATTTTCCTCTTGACAAAGGTCTAAGACTCGAGCGTTCAATCGCGTGTCTACAGCTGCGGGAGTTTTGCCGGTCACGTCGAGAGGTAACGGATGCTGCGCCACTCCCAAGATTTTTATTTCATTTGGGATTATCTCAAAGCCACGCTGCGTCATCTCTGTCTTTTTCACGATGCCTTTTACGCCGATGCAGTATTGTGTTTGCAGAGAGTTTGCTTTCTCCAAAACTTCCTTTCTTGCTTTCTTCTTTGGAACAGTTATCTGAACTGTTCCTCGTTGGTCTTGAAGAATTATGAATTTTATGGCACCTAAATCTCGAATTTCTTGAACCCAGCCTAAAACGATAATTTCCTTCCTATCCAGTTCAGGTTTTACATCTGCGGTGTACAGCGTTTTTCGCCAGCCATCCAGTGAGTCAAGTTTCATATGATGTCCGTCTCTCCTTAACGTGAAAATTCTATTCTAAGAACAATGTTTCGAACTTTCTTAGTAATCTGTTTCATTGCTTTAACATTTATCGGCGGCGGTCTTCGCCCTCTTTTTCTCAGAATGACTCGGGTTTCAGTGGTTCCGTCTGGAAGCCAAATCGTGTTTATAGTCACGACAGGTAAAGGGGCAAAGAGGTCTTCAAGAAATTTCCTGTCATCTCCACCATGTTCTAAGATGCGAATTCTTTTGCCAGTTTTTTCACCTATCGCCCTGATAATCTTGCCACCATAACCCAAAAGACGAGAAACATCACCTCGCCCAACAATTAACGCAAGAACACCGTCTGCTTCGACGGCTTCATGAAAATAAACGTTCTGCAAAGGAGGATATTTTTTTTCCAGAGATAGGAGTAAGCGAGCGATTTCAAGATATGTATCGCTAATCTGCCCTGACTTGACCTTTGACTGACAATTTGAACATAATATTCCGCTTTTCAAGCAGAAATTGCATAGCTGTGTTTTCACTTTTTCAGGGTCCTCCGAAGCAAAGGAGCAGGCAATAAGCTTTATATGCTATTCTACAGCCTCACTCTTTGACATGTAATGTTCTGTGGCTTTTTAAGGTAGAGTGGAGCAAATAAATACATTACGGTATTCAAGAAGCAGCTTTAATTATTGAAAGCCTAATTTTTGTGATGTAATAAGTTTAAATAATCGTTACTAACGTAAAGTTCTATCTTGTCTAAAATCAAGGTGTGAAAGCTCTTTGACCAAAGAAGTCATACTTAGCGGGCGTCCCGTGCAACTACTTCGCATGCTCTATGAAAGAGGCAACTTCACTACAATCTACACGTTACGAATTAAGCAAAACGATCTGGCAGCACAACTTGGAATAAGCCGTCAAGCCTTGAACGTGCATTTACGCAAGCTCCGAAACCAAGACTACATTCGTACGGGCAGAGGTTTCATAGATGTTACCGAAAAAGGTTTAAATCTTCTAGGAATCTCAGCAAATCCAGCTTTTGTCTTTCTTAAAATCTCACCCTTGAAACGGAAGGAGGCTTATGAGGAAATCTTTCAATTTCCAATTCAACGCGTCTTTCGTGTAGCAGGCGACATGGACGCAATTCTGGTGATTGAACAAGAAAAACTAGACGAAACCCTCAAAAGATTGGCAAATGTTGAAGGGGTTCTAGACACAAGAACTTATATCGCTATCCAAACGTTAAAATAACTTCTCTCAAGAAAAGTGTTCCTTTATGAAACTCTTCGAGTATGAAGCAAAAACAATTCTAAAAAAATATGGCATCCCTATTCCCAATGGGGCACTCGCTACTTCTCCAACCCAAGCAAAGGAAGTCGCTTCTAAGTTTCATGCTCCTTACGCTGTAAAGGCTCAAGTGGTTGTTGCAGGAAGAGGCAAAGCAGGTGGAATCCAGTTTGCCAACACATTGGAAGAGATTGAAGGTGTTGCCGAGAAAATCTTGGGCATGGAAATAAGAGGGCTTAAAGTTGGCAGTATCTGGATAGAAGAAAAAATCAGAATAAAAAGGGAGCTTTACTTCGGTATAACAACCGATCGCTCCCGCCGCTGCTACGTAGCCATTGCATCTACTGCTGGAGGAGTGGATATAGAAGAGGTTGCAGCTAGGACGCCTGAAAAGATTATCAAAAAATTCGTCGATCCAATTTTAGGTTTTCGGAGTTATCATGCAAGACAGATGGCAAGCAAGATTGGGTACTCGGGGAAGTTAATGCTCAAGCTTGCAACCATCTTTGAAAAGCTTTACAAGGCTGCCATGGAGCATGACGCTGAACTGATTGAAATGAACCCTATAGTGGAAACCGTTGATGAAAGGTTTGTTGCAGCAGATGCTCGACTTATAATCGACGACAACGCCCTTTACCGCCATCCACAATATAAAGCACGATTATTTTTAGAAGACAAAACTGAACTAACGTCTAAAGAAATAAGGGCTCGAAAAGTGGGCTTGGCATACGTGCAACTAGATGGTAACATCGGCATCATGGGCAACGGCGCAGGATTGGTGATGGCTACTCTAGACGCCGTTCAGCTTTACGGAGGCAAACCTGCAAACTTCCTTGATGTTGGTGGAGGCGCCTCTGAAGAACAAATTGTAGCGGCTCTTAACATCCTATTGGCAGACTCCCAAGCGTCTGTAGTCTTCATTAACATTCTAGGTGGCATCACTCGCTGCGACGACGTTGCAAGAGGAATTTTGGATGCAAAGAAGAAAGTTGGCTTTACGAAGCCCATTGTAATACGTTTAGTGGGCACAAACGAGGAAGAAGGCCGTCGTATACTTACAGAGGCTAGCATTCACGTGTTGGATAGTATGGAAGAAGCTGCGAGAAAAGCGGTGGAAATGTCCAAGGGAGGATGACAGCAAGATGGGAATTATCGTTGGGAAGGACACTAGAGCTGTGGTGCAGGGCATAACTGGCACTCAAGGCAGTTTTCACACACGATTGATGCTGGACTATAAAACTAAGATTGTTGCGGGAGTAACCCCGGGCAAAAGTGGAATGGAAGTTCACGGCGTTCCAGTTCATGACACGGTTAAATCTGCAATTCAAGAACACGCCGCAAACGCATCGATAATTTTTGTTCCCGCACCCTTCGCAGCAGAAGCGGCACTAGAAGCCATGGATGCCAACATAAAAACCATCGTAATAATCACAGAACACATTCCCATAAGGGACTCAATTCAAATAATGGCGTACGCAAAACAGCAAGGTGTAACTGTTATCGGTCCCAACACGCCTGGAATTATCACCCCGGGTGAGTGTAAACTAGGAATAATGCCTGCCCACGTTTTCAAGCAAGGCGTTGTAGGTGTTGCTTCTCGAAGCGGAACTCTAACCTATGAAATTGCGGCTGAGCTTACAAAGTGTGGGTTGGGACAGTCCACTTGTTTTGGGTTGGGAGGAGATCCGATTGTGGGATTGAGCTTTGTTGATGCGCTGAAGATGTTTGAGAGAGACTGTCAAACAGAGACTGTTGTTTTAATAGGTGAAATCGGTGGTAATGCTGAAGAGCAAGCAGCAGAATACATTGCCACCACGAGGTATCCGAAACCTGTAGTGGTGTTTGTTGCTGGACGCACGGCTCCTCCAGGGAAGCGTATGGGACATGCGGGCGCTATTGTTATGGGTAAAGCGGGGACTGCGGAGAGCAAGGTTGAAGCTTTTAAAACTGCTGGGGTGAAGGTTGCCGAGAAACCGAGTGACATTGCGAAACTTTTATCTGGAAATATTTGAAAGGGAAAGATTTAACAGCAAAGTATTTTTAGAAGGAAGAGGCAGCAAATATGCTTTGTTTGAGTCGCCATTAAAGAGAAGTGGGTGAAATGGTAGATAAAGAAAAACCGAAAAGTTTCTACCCTTCGACACTGGAAGGGGATGTAGATTTCGAAACTGGAAGCTTAACACGGGAAGAGATAGAGGCAATTCTTAACGCTCTACCTGTGGACATAAGTTTTGTAGACACAGAAGACACTGTTCGTTACTTCAATAAAGCTGAAGGACGAGTTTTCCCTAGGACGAAAGCAGTGATTGGTCGCAAGGTTCAGCAGTGTCACCCACCAAAAAGCGTACACATAGTCAACCAAGTACTAGACGACCTAAAAAAGGGAAGAAGAAAATCAGCAGGCTTCTGGATAGACATGAATCAAAGAAAGGTTTACATACAATATTTTCCAGTGCGGAACCAAGAAGGCGAATACATAGGGTGTATCGAGGTAACTCAGGACATTACGGATATTCAAAAGATTAAAGGTGAAAGAAGGCTGCTGAACGAAGTGCAGCACATATAACATGCTTCATTCTATTAGCGCATATAATTTAGAGATCAAAGTTACCGGTATAGTCTGTGTGTGAAAGAGAAAGTAGATTTTCAGTTTGAAGTGGAGATATCTCCTGCAACTCCCTTTTTCTTTCTTAAGGCTTTCTGAATACAACCAAAAAGTGCTCAGAGCTTCCTACCACTGAAGGGTCCGTACAGGTTTTCAGCAGAATCTCTGTCCACATCGTCCACTTTTGTTTGTCTTTGTACAGCCTGTTGGTTTCTTTCCTATGATGTGAAGAAAGACCTTCCAGTCCCGCCAACTCTACGGTTTCAGCACCAAATGTTTCAAAAAGCGCTTGCAATTCTTTAGGTTTGAACCAATGTGCTGCTGTAAATCCTTCGCCATGTAAGCCTGGCATGTAATCACCCACTTCCCAATGGTGCCTTGCATACTCCATCTCTTGAGGAAACTCGACCAGTATGCTCTTGAGGAGCCCCACCCGACTAATTACAGAAACAAATAACGGTGCTCCTCTTTTCGCAACACGCAAAAGCTCTGCAACAGCTTTCTCTCTTTGCTCGATGTTCAACAAATGACATAAGGGAGCCCCTAAACACAGCACAGCATCAAACATGATCTCAGAGAAAATTGACAGATCTTCAATTGAGCCTTGAACAAAGTTCTTCACATTCCTAAGGACACTTGCTTTCTTGACTCTTCTCTTTGCGAGTTTCAACATTTCTGGCACAAGATCCAACAAAACGACTTCGTAACCTCTTCTTGCTAACTCGATCGTGTATCTTCCAGGTCCACCACCTGCATCTAATAACAAGCCTTTTTCAGGTAGATATTTTTCAAGGAAATGCATGGTCACCATGAACTCAATCTTGCGATATGGATCTTTTTGCAAACGCTGCCATTCACCTTGAGCTGTTTCAGTGAACCACTCCTTGACCAAATTCTCAACCTTATCTCTATCGAACTTCAAAATTGGCACTCACGTCTATATATCAGATATTTGGACAATCCAGTTGTAAACCTATCGCAACAAGTGCCGATTCTCCCCGCAAACGCCTCATTTTTTCTGAGGAACTGCACACTCGTTATGCGTGTGAAAAGCGATCTAGACAGTAGTTTATACCTTTATGACGAGCGCTTGGAATAGAATATAAGTCAGTATTAGAACTGCTCCTCCAGTTTTTGAGACTCCACCTCTCATAATGAAGCGCCAGAATATGATGGTTGTTATTAACAGGAATGGGAGCATTTCGATGAAGATAGTCATGTCTACTTTGAAAGGAGAGGTCAGGAGAACTAGTCCCAGCACAAGGGTCAGGTTGGTAAGGTTAGAACCAATGATGCCTCCTAATGCTAGTTGTACGCGACCACGTTTGACTGCTGCAAGGTCGATTGTAAGTTCTGGCAGTGAGGTGCCTATTGCGACTATCTTCGCGCCTATCAGGATGGGCGGAACTCCTAAGGCAACAGCTATGTTTGAGGCAGAGTAAACTGTCAGGCGGGCAGCTACTACCACGATCGTGAAACTCAGTAAGAGTGCTGCGATTACAACGCCCTTTTTTCCTTTGCTTATCGCTATGCTGTCATCCAACTTAACAGGTGGCGTTCTTTTTCGCGCCATAAGATACGTGTTTATCAGAAAGGTGACAAGGAGGATGATGCCGATAATGGGACTTGGAATGTCCAAAATGTGGTATTGATTTATGACAAGAAGCAGTGGTATGAGGGCTGTTATGAAAAGCATGTCCGTTAGTTCCACGAGTAGGTCAGTGCAACAGGTTTTGAGGTATCCAATTATACCCAAGATGCCGAGAACTGCTCCCATATTGAACACGTTGGAGCCTATGATGTCACCGATGCTGATGGCTGGATTTCCTTGAATAACTGAGAAAAGAGCGACGACTATCTCAGGGGTTGAGGTCAGCACTGCAAGGATTATGAAACCTGCCGATGCATCGCTCAATCCAGTTATTTCGACAAGTTTTTCGATTGATTTTATGGCAAAGTGGCTAGCCGACGCTAAGCCGACTACTGAGGCACTCAGAATCAGCAATTGAACTAACGTGTCTTCTAGCATAACATTAGGATTTTCATATGCGCTTTAGATATACTTTATGCGGCGCGTACATAGTCAACCTGTTACTCTTCAAAAGAGGAAGCAACATTGGCTTTCTTCGCAGTCTCTCCTCAACATGCGCACACTGCATAAAATTATTTAGGAATTGCGTGGCTCAGTTTACTTTCTCGATAATATGCATTAAACGTTTTTCGCATTTTGGACAGTTGAATAGTTTAATGTGAAAGATCCCGTAGTTCAATTCTTTGGAGTACCATAAAACGAAGGATATTCTGCATGTCAAAGAAATGCTGGAACACAGAAGCATAAGCAACACTCTGATCTATACTCGGCTCACAACCTTTGAAAGAGATGAATATTTCTCAGCCACTGTCAAAACAACAGACAAAGCCAAGCAACTTTTAGAAGCTGGTTTTGAATATGTGTGTGAAATAGAGAACTTTAAGCTCTTTAAGAAGCGAAAGTAAACGGAAAAGTCGAAAAGCCTACAGTAAAGTATATTTCTACACTAGAATAGAGATATCACTCGATTATTCCCGCAAAATCCCTTTTTTCATCAAGGACTCCCACAAAAAGTAATTTGGCAAGTCTGCATAATGGATTAGAATGAAAAGAGAGTTCAAACTGTAGGCTTTGTGCTTGGAGTGAATAAGACTTGGTAAGGGTCAAGGTCGTCTGGAATTTAACGAAGCCACTTCCTGACCTAAGAATGAATGAGGAAACAGTCGTGAAGCCTGTAGAGAAGAGCCAGTTGGCTGAGGTCGGAAAGATACTAGTGATCACTTGGGGAGGGTTCATCAAGAATCCAGAGACAACTGTTAAATGGGTAGGACCAAAAGTGGAAGCAAAACTAGAACAGCCTTTCATCGCATATCTGAAAGGTAAACCCGTCGGAACCGCCTGTCCCTTGCTGGACAGAGAGTCGAAATCGGGGCGGTTAGATGGGGGGGTGCATGTTCTACCCAAATACCGTAGACAACGTATTGGGACCACACTACTCATGACAGCTTTGAAATGGCTGAAAAATAATGGAATGAAAGAGGCTTGGGTAACACCTTGGAACCCAGAGGGTGAAACAGCTACTCAAAGAGCCATTTCGTTCTATCTATCAAATGGAGGAACAATCAGCGAAAGGTGATTCATCTGCAGTGCAGTGGAGATTTCTCCCGCATCTTCCCATTTTTTATATGCAAGTGTTTTCGAGGTTTATTGGAGTGATGGATTTCGTCGCAAGTGTGGCAATGATTTTCATTCAGCTACCGCCAAAACAATAGAAGAAGCAAAGAGACTCATAGAGGCTGGCTTTGAGTATGTCTGCGATATCGACAACTGTAAGTTGTTTAGGAAACGAAAGTAAACGGTAATGTTGAAAAGAAAACAGTAAAGTATATTTGTGGCTGTCGTGTTTGAAACGTAAACCAACAGGAGTTACCACTCTTGCCTGTAACTGATCTGCAGAAGAAAACTATTGCCCAACGCCATAGGCTTTATATGAAGATTTGTCGACAGTGCGGCGCGCGGAACGCACCTTCGGCTGTCAAATGTAGAAAATGTAGAAGCAAAAATTTGCGCTGGAAAAAGCGGGAACTAATCCGCTAAGCTTCTATTGTATTCTCCCCTTCACCTTCAAAAGCAACAAAGTCTTTCCATCCCTTTGTGATGCTACCGATTCGATTCAGATTTGCCTTTATAATGTCAAACCTGAAGGAACTCTTCATTGTCCGCGCAAGCTGCGCCAAAAGAAAGTTTGGGCGTTGTAGTAGGAATTGTCGGTAGTAGTGGCGGATTAGGTCTTTTATTTCCTCATAAGGCACAGTGTCTGGATAAACATTAGCAACGGCGACGCCCATTTCCCAGTATTGCTCTTCCTGTTCTTTGGTTAAATAGCCTTTCTCTTCGAATTCATCCCAAATAGCCATGCCCGGAAACACACCTAGAATGTTATATTGGGGAACGTCTAGGGGGACTTCTTGCGCAAATCTGAGAGTGTTCTCTATCTCTTGTCTTGTTTCTGTTGGAGCACCAACGATGAAAGAGCCGACAATAATATCCATCGCTGCCTTTCTCGCTGTCTTTACAGCAGTTCTGGATTGTTGAGGAGTTATTTGTTTTCGATAGTAGTCTAGGATTCTCTGGTTTGCGCTCTCTATGCCGAAATACACTATTTTGCAGCCCGCCTTAACCATCGACCGCATCAACCCGTAAGATGCATAGTCTACTCTTCCTTCGCAAATCCACTCAACATCAAGCCTTTCCTTTACGATTTTTTGGCAGAGTTTGATTATTCTTTTCTGGTTTATGGTGAAACTGTCGTCCACGAAGAGAAACTGTCGATATCCTTCGCTTGCTAGCTGTTGGAGTTCTTCAAAGGTTTTTTCAACCGACCTAGGACGCCATGTGCCATGAACGATTTTTTGGCAGCCGCAGAATCTGCAGCGGTAGGGGCAACCTCGAGAGGAGAGTAGTGTAGTGAATTTTTTTGGAGCGCCAATTGCACCTACGAGGGTCGAGTGGTATTCCACGTTTAATAGTTTGCGGTCAGGAATTGGCAACGCGTCGATGTTTTTGATTAGAGGTCTGTCTGGAGTAGCTATGATTTTGTTTTTTTGTCTGAATGTTATTCCTTTCACTTTTTTTAAGCTGCGTTTTTTCTCTATTGTTTTTACGAGTTCTTTGGTTGTTTCTTCGCCTTCTCCGCGGACTATTATGTCCACTTGAGGGTAGGTGGTAAGTATTCTTTTGTCATTGAAGGTGGCGTAGTAGTTTCCGAAAACAGTTACGATGCTAGGGTCGTTTTCTTTTACTTCTTGTGCGATTCTTGCGGCGGTTTTGCCTGAGCTTGCTAGAGCCGAGAAGCCTAGTATGTCCGGGTTTTGTTTTTCCACCCATCTTGCTGTCTGTTCTAGGGAGTAAGCTTCTGCCGCTTGGTCTAGAAGTGCGATTTCTACTCCTTCGTTTTTTAGTATAGTGGCAATGTAGAGTATGCCTAGAGGTGGCCAAGAGCCTACTACTTTGCTTTTTTCGGTTAGAGATAGCTCTTCGTTTGCTCCTGGGCTTATGAAGGCGAACTTCATTTTTTCCGCGTTTCCAACTGATTAACTGTTTGGGTTTGGCATAAGAAATTTTTGTTAAGGGTTCTTCTGGGAGAGAGCGTTTTGTGTGTGTAACACCTAGACCTCTCTAGATTTTATTTGACTCCAAATAGGCGCTTTATAGATGCCAAATATGAACGACGCCTAATTTACAATTATTGGGCTTCTTGAGAGGCTTCTTTCAATATAATTTTCTGAGGAGAGATCGGGGAGAGTTGCTTTCTTCAGGTCTAAGTCTCTTCTGAGTGGCATTCCAAAAAAGATAATAGTTTCTAAGACATATTGCATTTGGGAGAAAACGTGAAGGAAATAGTTTCAGCATCGTTGCTGGCGTTGCTTTTGATTAGCATGTTAACATTGGCAGTTTGCATTCGACCGGTTAAAGCGGGAATGCACTTTCCTGAGGTTATATTGTCTCCGGAAAGCCCATTTACTATTGACAATATCAATGTAACAGTAAGTTTTCCCTTTTCAACTATGCCTCCTGCCGTAGAGGAGTTTGGTTCATTGATTCAAGTTGACAACACTTTCTCCATTGATGTGTCTATTTATGTGCCAGCGCCAGACGAATATGTTTTAATGGTTGTTCACGATGACAGAAATACCTACAATTTAGGGCAATTGCCAGAGGGCGCGTACGAATTTGAAGTGTACGTAACCTACGTCCACTATTTAGAGGGATTACATTACCTAGCAGGGAAAATTTCCTTCATGGTAGATAAGCCAAAGCCTGAATTACTGTTGGAAACTGACAAATATATCTACAAGCTCGGAGAAAACATCACAATTACGCTTACAAACATTGGCAACCAGACAGTGGAAATTGGAGGACACCCAGCATGGCAAATATTCACCTACCCAGACGAGGAACCAGTCTATCCCATAGTCTATTCATTCTTGATATGGTGGTTAGCTCCAGGAGAGAACGAAAGCCTTACTTGGAGTCAATATGATGTATTAAGAGAAAATTATGTAGATCCAAGAACTTACATCATAAAGGATTTGCAAGGATGGGGATTAATCACATATTTCAAGATAGTTGACGCAGAAATAATAGTTCCAGACGAGTATCCTACAATACAAGAAGCCATAAACAACGCGAACGAAGGAGACACCGTGTATGTAAAGAGAGGGACATATTTTGAAAACGTGATTGTAAACAAGACTGTTTCACTTATTGGAGAAGACAAAACTGAGACCATTATTGATGGTGGCGGGATCAACAGTTCTATACGAGTATCAGCGAATAATGTTCTGATAAGTGGTTTTACCGTACAAAATGGGCGCTGGGAAGCAGTTTGCATATGGGACTACAGCAACGCCACCGTTGTTAACAACATTCTTGTTCACAGCACCTTTGGAGTGATGATTGCTAACGGTCAAAATAACACTATAACTAGCAATGTCATATTGGAGAATGGTTTCGGTATCCAAGTGGCTGGATGGCCCGCTTGGTCCAATACAATTTCCTCAAATATGCTGGCTAACAATACTTGGGGTATCGAAATTCATGATGTGGGTGGCTCCAATATTATTAGAGACAACATCATAATTTCAAGTTCAACAGGTTTGCATTTAAGTGATTCACATGGAAACATCATTTACGAAAACAATATAATACAAAGTGGCTATGGTATCTTCGTCGTTTCTTCTTCAAATAGCTATATTTTCCATAACAACTTCATCAACAACACAAATCAGGTTTACTTCGTAGACTCGTTCAATAACACTTGGGACAATGGTTGCGAAGGTAATTACTGGAGTAACTATAATGGTACTGATCTAGGTACTGACGGCATAGGGGACACTGAATTGCCTTGTGAAGGTGTTGATTATTATCCTCTGATTAATTTATACTGGAGTCCTGGAGACGTTAACCATGATCTGAAGGTTGACATTTATGATGTTGTTAGAATAACAGCAGTTTATGGCTCTCGAGAAGGAGATGATAATTGGAATCCTCACTCTGATATTGCTGAACCATATGGCATCATAGACATATACGACGTAGTCAGATGTACAGG